>DATNQH010000139.1:0-61913 GCA_036704105.1 Leptolyngbyaceae cyanobacterium
AATGGGAATGAACAGCACGCTTCCCACAAATACGACTTTATCTTTGACTGGCCCTTCGCCCACAGCATCGTTCACCGCTAACCCTGCTAAGAAGGCTCCAACAATTTTTTCTATCCCAATTAGTTGAGCGCTCACAGCAGCTAAAAACACCGCCAATAAAACAAACAAAAACTGATTTCCCTCGTCGTCTCCGGTGCGACGGAAAAATTCTTTGCCAGCGCGATCGAAGCCAAACAAAACAACAACTGCGTAAATAACTACTGACCCTAACAAAGTCGCTAATCGCACTGCTGAAAATTCACCAGCATTAATCGCTATACAAACCGCTAATACTAAGAGCGAACCTATGTCAGTGAAGATAGTAGCTCCAATTGTGACTGTGACGGCTTCGTTGTTAACCACGCCCAAGCGACTCACAATTGGATATGCCAACAGCGTATGGGAAGCGAACAAAGAGCCAATCAGAATTGAAGCATTCCAGCCAAAACCAAACCAACGCCCTACCAGGGTTCCCGCAATTAAGGGAACTAGGAAGGTGAAGATACCGAAGGTTAACGAGCGGTTCCGCGTCCGCTGGAACTGCTCCATGTCAATTTCCAGACCTGCTACGAACATGAGGTAAATTAACCCAATTTCTGGTAGCAGATCCATCGGCGGCGCTCCCCTTTGGAATATGTGTAAGCCTTGAGGGCCTAAAATTACACCTGCTGCCAGCAACCCTACTAATCCTGGTATTCTTAGCCGCTCAAATATGAGTGGTACGACTAAAATCACCAAAAGTAGAATCACAAAGGGAATAAATGGGTCTTTAGTCAAAGTTTGTGATGCTGGTTCTACGGCAAGTAATTGAAATATCAGTTCCATAAGTAGGGCAACGTGCAGCGATGAGCAGGGCAGCGAACAAGTAATAAAGCGGTAAATTTCGCTTAGTTTATGGAGAGTTAAAAATTACTACGATAGCTGGGCGCTACGGTTTAAATGACCTACCTGGAGGGGGATTTGGCTTAATTAGCAGTGTGGGGTGTAGGCTGAAGTTTTTACCTTTAGCATTTTACAAATTACGAATTATTTAATGGCGTTTCTCGAATTTCTTAAACACACTCAGAACCACCAAAGATAGTACAGCACCAATTAACCCCATTTGCCATAAGCCACAGCCTGCGGCAACTCCTAAAGCAGCGCAAACCCAGATAGCCGCAGCAGAGGTGAGTCCGCGCACCTGTGCCAGATTTGACGACTCATGAGATTCGTGCAAGATTTCCCCAGCACCTAAAAATCCTATGCCAGCTGCTACGCCCTGAATGACACGGCTAATGGCATCACGACCTTCTTGAGCGGTAGAAATTTGCAGGGGGATGAGAACAAACAAAGCTGCACCAAAACTAACTAACATATGGGTTCTTAAACCTGCTGGTTTATGCCTGATTTGACGTTCCAAACCAACAATCGCCCCAACGAGTAAGGCCATAGACAGTCTGAAGGTGATGCCCATCAAATCATTAGGGGCAAGGGATAAAGTCATTTGTTAAATTGTGATTTGTAATAACGCTAGGATTCAGCAGCAGAAACTGGCGTAATTGGTAATTTTTCTTTTTTGCCTCTTGGCGGTTGGTTTCTTTACGATGAGAGTGCCACTATACCAACTGTTGTAGTTTATACTTATTTTATCTAGGTCAGCCGTTGCAATAGATCGGATTACGATGAAATGGGCTATCAACAATAATATCGCCGTTGGCTTTGGTTTGACCTTGACAATTTTGGTTATTAATGCTGGGATAACATATCGCAATATTCAAAAAGCGATCGCCACTAGCAATTGGGTTAGCCATACCAACGAAGTACTTGCAGCACTTGAAGGCACTCTTTCCACTCTAAAAGATGCTGAAACTGGACAGCGTGGCTATCTAATTACTGGACGAGAAAATTTTTTGCAACCTTATAACACCGCTACTAAAAGTGTTAACGATCACGTACAGCAAGTAAAAAAGCTGACCGTAGATAACCCCATCCAACAGCAACGGATTAGTATCCTAGAGCCGAAGATTGCCGAAAAATTCAACTACTTGAATCAGACGATTGCCTTACGACGACAAAAAGGATTTGCAGCCGCCCAGCAAATTGTTTTATCTGAGCGAGGTAAGCAAGAAATGGACGAGATCCGCGTCTTGGTTGCCCAAATGAAGGGCGAAGAACGCCAGCTATTGCAGCAACGTTCTCAAGATGCGAAAACCAGCACTCAACAATTAATTGTGACTTTTTCCATTGCCTCTGGGGCAAGTTTAGCCCTTTTGGGTTTAGTCTACTACCTGGTGAAACGAGATATTGAAAAGCGCTCAGAGGCAGAGAAGATACTACGACAAAGCGAAGCTCGGTTTAGGCGGATAGTTGAGGCGAATATTATCGGTTTTGTTTTTGCTGATTTCAATGGCAAGATTATCGACGCAAATGATGCCTTTTTGCAGATCGTCGGCTACACGGGGCAGGCTCGGCAAACAGGCAAATTGGATTGGAAGGAAATTACACCGCCAGAGTACCGCGATCGCGATGAACGAGCGATCGCACAGATGCAATCCTTTGGCTATTGTCCCTCCTTTGAGAAAGAATACATCCGCAAAGATGGCAGTCGCGTTCCCGTTCTCATCGGTGCTGCCCTGTTGGAATCAGACAAAGAACTATGTGTTTACTTTGCTCTCGATTTGAGCAAGCAAAAAGCAGCCGAGGCAGAAATTCGCTCGATCAACGAAACCTTGGAACAGCGCGTGAGAGAACGCACGGCACAGTTAGAAGAAGCCAACCAAGAACTAGAAGCGTTTTCTTATTCTGTCTCTCATGACTTACGCGCCCCGTTACGGGCTATGCAAGGATTTGCGCAAGCATTGCTAGAAGACTACAGCGATCAACTCGATTCGTTGGCTCAAGATTACGCAGTCCGAATTGTTACGGCTGCTCGTCACATGGATACATTAATCAACGAGTTACTAAGCTATAGCCGTCTGAGTCGTGGTGAAATTCGCTTACAGGTTGTTAGCTTGACGACAGTTGTAGCAGAAGCAGTGGCAGAGTTGGAGATGGAAATTCAGGCACAAAATGCCCAAGTAACGGTAGAAGAACCATTGCCAGAAGCGATCGCTCATCGCACCATCTTGGTGCAGATAGTAACTAATCTCATAGCTAATGCGATCAAGTTTGTCAATCCAGGGGTACAGCCCCAGGTGCGGGTGTGGGCAGAGGAGATTCAGGCACAAGGGGACAAGGTGACAAGGGGACAAGGTGACAAGGGGACAAGCGGACAAGGGGAATTCAGAACGATCTCACCAACCACTAACCACCAAACACTAACTACTAGCAAGTGGGTACGTTTGTGGATAGAAGACAACGGCATTGGTATTGCCCCAGAATATTACCAGCGGATTTTTAGGGTGTTTGAGCGCCTGCATGGAGTGGAAACTTACCCAGGTACTGGCATTGGTTTAGCGATCGTGCGTAAAGGTGTGGAGCGTATGGGCGGTGAAGTTGGAATCGAGTCGCAAGCCAATGTAGGCAGTCGCTTCTGGATAGAGTTACCCCTTGCAGTCAGTAATCATGAGTCATCGGTCACTTTTTCTAATCAAACGACTATTGACAAATGATTAACTTTACCCATTACACAATTCTATTAGTGGAAGACGACCCGAATGATGTCTTCCTAATTCAACGTGCCTTTCGTAAAGCAAACTTAGCTAACCCGATTCAAGTGATGAACGATGGTGAGGCGGCTGTGCAGTATCTTAGCGGTCAAGAACCTTATGCCGATCGCGATCGCTATCCTTTGCCTATATTGATGCTACTAGACCTAAAACTGCCCCGCCGCTCTGGGTTAGAGGTGCTGGAATGGCTCAAGCAACAGCCAAAACTGAAGCGATTGCCTGTAGTAGTTTTAACATCTTCTAGAGAACATATTGATCTCAACCGTGCCTATGACCTTGGAGCAAATTCCTACTTGGTCAAACCAGTGGCGTTCGACTCTCTACTTAATATGGTTCAAACTCTCAACCAATACTGGCTAATTATTAACGAAAGTCCAAATCTTTAAGAAAATTGATATAAAAAGAAAGTTCAGTAACTCAAGGGAGGCGCACTTTGAGTCAGATAATACGCCTTCTACTACTCGATGACAATCCTGATGACCGAGTTCTCGCCATCCGCGAGTTGCAGCGTGAATTTAAAGATCTACAAGTAGAGCAGATTACTGAGGCAAAAGGTTTTAACCGGGCGCTAGCATTAGGTAATTTTGACTTGGCAATTACAGACTACCAAATGCGCTGGACTGACGGGATTGCAGTTTTACGCGCGATTAAAGCGCGCTATAGCGATCGCCCAGTAATTATGTTTACAAATACTGGTAGCCAAGAAATTGCTGTAGAGGCAATGAAAGCAGGGTTGGAAGATTATGTCCTCAAATCCCCTAAAAATTATATCCGCTTGCCAGTTGCGGTTAAATCGGCATTAAAACACGCATTAAACCAACGTCGGGCAATTCATATAGAAAACCGCTTGCAATTTTTGTTGAATCGCTTAGATGTCGGTGTATTTCAGGCAACTCAAGCGGGAGAATTAGTCGAAGGCAATGCCGCGTTTCTGCGGATTTTGCAAGTAAATTCATTGCCAGAAGCTCAACAGATTTATTTGCAACAGCTATACATTCGGAGGGAAATTGGCAACTCAGATCTGGAATGGGAGCGAGAATTACAGTTGCAACGCAGTGACGGTAGCAGGGTTTGGGTTTTATTGAGCGAGACTCTTAGTACTAATGATGGGCAAACAGCGATTGATGGTTTACTGGAAGACATTAGCGATCGCAAGTTTGCTGAAGCAGAAATTCGCTCGATCAACGAAAACTTAGAACGTCGCGTGAGAGAACGAACAGCACAACTGGAAGCGATTAACAAAGATTTAGAAGCATTTTCCTATTCTGTGTCTCACGATTTACGCGAACCATTGCGAGCGATTGAGGGATTTGCTCAAGCATTGCTAGAAGATTTCGCCGACTCTCTACCATCGGTTGGTCAAGAATACGCCCAAAGAATTGTTGCTGCTGCTAATCGATTGGATAAATTAATCCAAGATATGCTAAAATACAGCCGCCTGAGTCGGGCTGATTTGCAGCGATCGCGCGTGAATCTATCAGCCGTAGTAGCAGAAGCATTGACTCAACTAGAGGTGGAAATTCAACAACGCCAAGCTCAAATATCAGTTGCAGAACCACTTCCAGAAGTCATAGGCGATTACACCGCTCTGCTGAGTGCGATTTTTAATTTACTTGCAAACGCGGTTAAATTCGTCACTCCTGATATACAGCCCCAAGTGCGTGTGTGGGCGGAGGAGATTGAGGGACAAGGGGACACAAGAGAGCAGGGGGAGCAGGAGAAGCAGGGAATGCAGGAGATGCAGGGGGAGAAAAGCCACTCATCACTTGTCACTCCTTCGTCGCCACCCATCACTAGCAAATGGGTACGTCTCTGGATTGAAGACAATGGTATAGGAATTGCGCCAAAGTATCAACAACAGATTTTCCGAGTTTTCGAGCGGTTGCATGGAGTGGAAAGCTACTCTGGTAATGGTATTGGCTTGGCGATCGTACATAAAGGCATGGAGCGGATGGGAGGCGAAGTTGGAGTGGAATCACAACTCGGTCAAGGTAGCAGATTTTGGCTAGAGTTGCCTTTAGTTAATGACTAAATATTTGCTTTGCTAGTTTCAACCGCTTTAGAAGCGGTGGAGTTTGCCGAGCGAAAGCAATGGAAAGTTAGAAGTGTACCAGCTAGCTTTTGAGGCAGATAGTAAGAATGCATTTATATATAAATTGAGTAAGTTTGTTCAAGGCAGCAGGGACAAAACTTATAACAGCAGCAGAAACACTAATCAAGCTCGATGCAGTTAAATTTAAATATTAATATACTCAGCTACTTCAAGAATTAGCTCGGACTTAGTACCAAATTCTTGTTAAGTTGGTGAAGATGATGAATAAAGCATCACATAAGTCAATTAAGCCTTGAAAGTAAACAATTTTAACCTCTAACCCTGAAATATCCTTTGCATTCAAGCAAAAATGGTACTACGCATCCTGCTGATTGACGATAACCCGGACGATCGACTCCTGGCAATCCGTGAATTGAATCGGGCCTTTGACGACCTGATTATAGAGCAGATTGCAGAAGCCCCTACTTATGAGCTGGCGATCGCAGCAGGCAGTTTTGACTTAGTTGTTACAGACTACAAATTACGGTGGAATGATGGAATAAGCGTGTTACGTGCGATTAAAGCTCGCTATCCCACCATACCTGTAGTAATGTTTACCAACAGTGGTGATGAAGAGGTGGCTGTTGAGGCAATGAAGGCAGGGCTAGATGACTACGTGATGAAATCGCCCAAACACTACTTCCGTTTGCCTATAGCTGTGCGTTCTGCCTTAAAGCGAACGCGCGATCGCACTGCACTCAAACGAGCAGAAACTCGCTACAGTGAATTGTTCGAGCGAGTACCAGTTGGGCTTTATCGTATCACTCCAGAAGGGCAGATTCTCGAAGCTAACGCAGCATTAGTGCAATTGTTAGGCTATGTCAACCAACAAGCCCTATTGGAGGTCAAAAGCTTGAGTTTGCATATGGACGCTGAAATTATGCAACAGTGGCGGGAGCAAATTGAACGCGATGATGTATTGGCGGATTTTGAGACGCAGCTACGCACCCATGACAATAGGATAATTTGGGTACTTCACAACGCTAAAGCAATCAGAAATGCTGAGGGCAAGGTTTGTTACTATGAGGGCGCGATCGAGGATATAACAGAGCGCAAGCAGGTGGAGCAAGAGCGTCAAGCACTGTTAGCCCGCGAACAAGCAGCCCGCGCAACTGCTGAAGCAGCCAGCCGGATGAAAGATGAATTCCTTGCCACCCTTTCCCATGAATTGCGTACTCCTCTCAATGCCATTCTGGGTTGGGCTACTCTGCTACGCGCCCGCAAATTTAACGCAGATGCAACTGCTCGCGCCCTTGAAATAATTGAGCGCAATGCCAAGGCGCAAGCTCAAATGATTGAAGATTTGCTGGATATTTCGCGGATTATTCGCGGCAATTTGCGCTTGAGTTTTCAACCTGTCAATTTAATTTTGGTGCTAAATGCGGCTATTGATGTAATGAAACCAGCAGCTATTGCCAAAAATATTTCCCTTGAACTCCTACTCGATTCCTCTATTTTTGGGCTGGGGGAGCAGGGGGGACAAGGAGACAAGGGGACAAGGGGACAAGGGGAGTTCAGAATTGTATCACTCACCACCGATCGCACACCACTGGCTAGTGACTACTCGCTACTAGTTTTAGGAGATGCCAACCGTTTACAGCAAGTTTTCTGGAATCTGCTGACTAATGCGATTAAGTTCACAGCAATTGGGGGCAAAGTGGAAGTTTGCGTGTCAGTGGTAATGGTTAATAGTAATGAACCGCCAATCAGCGATTACCAATTACCAATTACCTCCTACGCTCAAATTCTAGTTGCGGACACGGGCCAAGGAATCACTTCAGAGTTTCTTCCCTATGTTTTTGATTACTTTCGTCAGGCTGATAGCAGCAGTACGCGATCGCAAGGAGGTTTAGGTCTGGGACTAGCAATTGTCCGCCAATTGGTAGAAATACACGGCGGTACTGTCTGTGCAGAAAGCCTTGGTGATGGGCTAGGGGCGACGTTTACTGTAAAGCTGCCACTGCTTGAAGAAAAAAGTCAGAAGTCAGAAGTCAGAAGTCAGGAGGAAAAAAGTGCTTCAGACTCCTGTCTCCTGACTCCTGGCTCCTATCTCCTTGATGGTTTGCGCGTACTTGTCGTAGAAGATGAAGTTGATACCCGCGAACTGATGAAAATCCTGTTGGAGCAGTGTGGAGCTAAGGTAGCGGCTGTATCCTCGGTGGCACAAGCCAAACAGGCAATTGCTGACTTGGAGCCAGATGAGCCTGACATCATGATTAGTGACATCGCCATGCCTGAAGAAGACGGCTACCAACTGATGCGTCAATTGCGATCGCAGGGAAAACAAATGCCTGCCATTGCTTTGACGGCTTATGCAAGAGACTCAGATGTCCAAACTGCGATCGCTGCTGGTTTCCAGCACCACCTCTCTAAGCCCATCGAACCAGATGCCTTGATAGCATTAATAGCCGAGCTAGTTGGCAGAAAATGATTTTAGATTTTAGATTTTAGATTTTGGTTGCCCACATTAAAATCTAAAATCCAAAATTCCAGCTTGACTCACCACAGGTCGTCATTCACCGCTCACTTTTGCGTTGCTAAAAATTGTCGTAAGTTTAACAATCCTAATGTTTGAGCTAAGTTAAGTGGCAAGAGCGAGATGCCCTCTAAACGAGATTGCACCCAGCCTTGTCCCCAGTACCATTCATGAAATCCGTCAATGCCGCCGTTAAGTAAAAGACGCAAACAATTTGGTGTGGCTACTTGTACTTGATGCCCAATCGCTACTGGCCCAATCGAGCTAGTAAATGTCATACCCGATTTTAGTTGTTCTGGCAAACCGGAGGAAAGACGTTGAGGGAAAATCCATTTCTGTAAATGTTCCGGACAAAGTAAACTATCACGAATTGTCTTTTCTGATGCTTCTACTTCAATGCGCAATTGGCTTTGCTGAAAACTACCAAGCATGATAGGCGTAATTAGTGGTTTTTCTTTTATTCTGACCTATAAGACAAAGACATAATGATGAATTCATCATTTATCATTTTCCCCTTAGCACCGATCGCTAATTACGGATTTTGCCACCATTACCGTCAACCTTGAGCTTAATCTCCAATTTAGAATAATAAAGAAGGCATTTGTAAAGAAATGTAAGGTTTTTCATGGCAGATCAGTTAATTCGTGCCACTGCTGCTGAGGGTGGAATTCGGGCTGTAGGTGTAATTACCACTAGACTAACTGAAGAAGCAAGAGTGCGGCACAAGCTTTCCTATGTAGCCACAGCGGCCCTAGGTCGCACCATGTCAGCTGGATTGTTACTAGCCTCCAATATGAAACGTGCTGAATCACGAATCAATATTCGGATCAAGGGTAACGGGCCGTTAGAAGGGATTTTAGTCGATGCTGGCTTAGATGGAACGGTACGCGGCTACGTAGGCAATCCAGATATTGAACTGCCACCCAATAGCAAGGGAAAATTAGATGTTGGGGGCGCAGTTGGACACGATGGCTACCTGTATGTAGTCCGAGACGTGGGGTACGGCTACCCTTATTCCAGCACGGTCGAATTAGTTTCAGGTGAAATTGGCGATGACTTAACTCATTATCTGGTTACTTCGGAACAAACGCCTTCAGCTCTAGTTTTAGGCGTATTTGTTGGGGCAGAAGGAGTGAGTGCTTCTGGAGGAATACTCATTCAAGTCTTGCCAAAAGCAGCACGAGACGAAGCACTGGTTCAAACTCTAGAATCTCGTGTGGCTGGGCTAGCTGGATTTACACCTTTGTTGCAGGCAGGTAAAAATCTACCAGAAATCTTGGAAGGGCTGCTGGGAGATATGGGGCTAGAAATTTTACCAGAAACCCAGTTAGTGCGTTTTCACTGCAGTTGCTCGTTTAAGCGAGTTTTAGGGGCTTTGAAAATGCTGGGAGAAGCTGAATTGCAAGACATGATCGAAAAAGATGATGGCGCTGAGGCAACTTGCCACTTTTGTGGTCAAGTCTATCAAGCTTCCAGCGATGAACTAGCTCAGCTAATCTCAGATTTAAAAGCAGAAGCAGAAACTTAAGTTTTTGTCCTTTGTCATTTGTCATTCGTTTAGAAATATGAGTCAACCGTCAAGAGCAATTCGCAATTCGCAATTGAAAACCGTTGCTTTGGAATTTCTGATTCCGATTAGATATCTAAATCGAATGGCTGTTAATTGCGAACTGCGCTCTTGGAAATTGCGAACTGTTTTGTGCGTTAATAATTGCGAACTGCGAATTGCGAATTGCGTTCACGAAGTGTAGCGTAGCGTTTACTGCTTGGTGACAATTTTGTTAAAATCTAGCTTTTTGTAAGTTATGAAGGTAGGATGACAACGACGGCTGTTTTTAGTCTAAGTCAAGGCTAATATAGGAAAATTTGGGTTTGAGCAATGAGTGATCGGAGTATGCCAGAAGATTGGTCTACTGGTGATCCCCCTAATCTTGGGGATGCCAGCAGCCAGCAGCCCCAGTCTCAACTTCCAGGCACTCCTGGTTCTCAACCTCCAGAGGATGCTGGAGATAGCTATAAGCGCATACCGAGACAAAAAGTCAACTTAGCACCAAAAATACTCTCGGAAATGCCATCTTCTGGCAGTTCAAATTCAACAGCACAAAGAAGTTGGTGGGCAGGATCAGAGCAACCAGCAACAGGCAAGCCGTCGGCTCCTACCGATACTACGCGCCACAAGCGGTGGAAAAACTGGATGCTGTGGGCAGCAGTAGCAGCACTGGCATCTAATAGTGTTGCATTTATAGCAGTGGCAGTGTTGCTGAAGTTGCCTTCTGCGCCAAACTGTCCGTCGATTTTTTGGCCTCTGGCTTCGGGTTCGGTCAGGCTACACTGCGCTCAAGTGGCGGCAAGTAAGCAAACTGTAGCTGACTTGCTTGAGGCGATCGCTTTGGTTAAGGCTCTGCCAAAAAATCATCCGATGCAAACAGAAATTGACCGCTACGTGCAACAGTGGTCGCAGGACATCCTGGTTTTGGCAGAAGATCGGTTTCAAGCAGGTAAACTCAATGATGCGATCGCTATTGCTAATAAAATTCCTCAAGATAATGCCGCTAATAATTTAGTACAGCAACAGATCTCTAAATGGCGATCCCTTTGGTCAGAGGCAGAATCGATTTATGCAGCAGCAGAAGCAGAAATACCCCAGCAGCACTGGCATCAAGCGTTTATGACTGCTGTGCGGCTGCTAAATGTAGGCAATGAATACTGGGAAAATACTAAATACGACGAACTAAAGTACAAAATTGAATCAGCACGGGTAGATGGTGACAAACTGGTACAAGCGGAAGCTCTAGCCAATCGGGGAGGAATGAAGAATTTGTTAGCAGCCCTGAAGCTGGTGAATTCCGTAGACAAAGATAGTTATATGTACCAGAAAGCCCAAGACTTAATTCCAGACTATGGGCGAAAAATGCTGGACTTAGCTCAAACAAATTTAGATCGGAAGGATGCAGATGAAGCGATCGCGATCGCCAATCAAATTCCTCCTATTTCTGATTTGGAGATGGAAGTTCAAGATTTCATCACCATAGCGCAGGCAAAGCGTAGTGCTTTTGCTGGTACAATTCCCAGCATTGAAACAGCGATTTTGACTGCTCAAAAGCTGGAGACAGATAGACCACTTTACAACCAAGCCCAAGAACTGATCGCTCGTTGGCAGCTAGAAATCGAAGATGTTCAGCATCTTGACAAAGCGCGAGAACTCGCCCAACCAGGAACTGTGGCAGACTTAAGTGCAGCGATCGCTGAAGTTTCGATGATTCCAGATACCAACCCCCGGATTAAAGAGGCAAGGCAAGAAATCAATCGCTGGCAAGCGCAAGTACAGACTTTTGAAGACCAACCCTATCTTGATCGTGCCGAACAAATGGCACTTTCCGGAGAAATATCCGATTTACAAACTGCTATCAACGAAGCTAGTCGAATTACACGCGGACGCGCCCTTTACCGCGAAGCCAGACAAAAAATCCGCAGTTGGACGCGGCAGATTCAAATTATTGAAGACCAACCATATCTCGACCAAGCACGGGAACTAGCAAGTTCTGGCAATCTGCCAGCTGCGATTAGTGCTGCACAACAAATTCAACCAGGAAGGGCGCTTTCTGGCGAAGCACAAGCAGCTGTCGGTGATTGGCAAGGGCAAATTCAGGCGCGACAAAATTGGCGAGAAGCACAGCAAATAGCTCTACAAGGAACTCCAGATGCTTTGGCAGAAGCAATGCGCCTAGCAGATAGAGTACCAAGATCTAGCCCATTACGCGGTGAAGTTAATCCCGCTCTGAGTGAGTGGGGACATCGACTACTAATAATTGCCCAAGATAAAGCTAGATTCGATATTCCTGGGGCGATTGCGATCGCAAAACAAATTCGCCGCAGTAGCGATGCTTACCGAGAAGCACGAGAGCAAATCGCTGAATGGGACAGAATTTTAAATCCACCACCACCCGTAGTAGAACCTAGTCCAGAACCAAGTCCAGAGGCTAGTTCTGAACCGTTATCTACTAATAATCCAGAACCATCATCTACTAATAATCCACGACTATTACGTAATTTAAACCCTGGTAATTAGTTATTTCAACTAACGACTTTTATTAGAAGAAAGCTTACTTAACATTTGTAGAAGCGTCTACTTCTCCAAGAATTGAAAACTAGGTAAATATTACAGTTCATTTTCATGGATTTGTAGAGAGGCAACATATTGCCTCTCTACATTTTTAGCGACTGCTATTAGTTATCAGCAATTACCATGTAAATTGTAAATTCTCTTTTCATTTCCACTGGAGTTTAGACTAGTTCCCGGTGCGAAACTAATGAGACAATCACGCAATATTACTATTAAATAGTAATAGTAAAAAGTAACAAGGAGATGAATAGTGCTTGAAGAATAAATAATATAAAAACTCAAATATTGGTGAAAAAGTGACGAATCTAAAGTTATTTATAGCTATTTATAAAATATTAGTTTAATTAATATGCTTAGCTTGCGAAATTAAACATCGACTGATAATAGTCAAATTATGAGCGATTATTCCCCAGCCAACCCACCGTTCAAATCCCATATCTCCTCTATACAAACAACGTTGGAATCCAAAGCATCTTTTCAAAAAACTAATACGCCCTTCTACACCGTTATGCCAATGACGACCCTTTCTAAAATTTCTCTTCCTTTCATTTTGAATTCGTTGCTTACTTCTATAACCTCCTTTAGGCAATATAACTTGTTTTATTCCTAATGATTGGGCATAATTTTCATTACTTTGAGAGTAAACACCTCTATCACTAGAAACCAGTTTAGGGGGATAGCCAAAATTGTTTATATGCTGGTCTAAACTGGAAACTAATTGTTGAGTATCATGGGGGTTTCCGTTTAATACTCGATAATTACTTATAATTCCTCCATCAACTTCATCCAACCACACCTTCCGCCCAAACTCTACATCTAGTTTAGGTTTGCCCCTAGATATAATATCTGTATGCACTTCAAATATACTCACAATTTTCTCCGTAGCACTAACTTTTTCTTGAGCTAAGACTCTGCGGGATGCTTGCTCAACAACTTGTTCTATCCGTGGACGAAAAATTTCCCATTTTTGCAGTATTTTGCATGATTTAACGGCATTCAATTGCGCCAGAATTGACTTCACTTTTTCAGCTTGTTTGATTGCCGCCTTCGTGACCTCAATCAATTTCATGTAAGCTTGTTTTCTTTTCAGCTTCCCCGATTCATTTCTGGTTTTTGAGAGACTATCAATTTGCCTAGATATTCTTCTTGCTGTCCGATAAAGATTGCGAAATATCCGCAAGTTAACAGTTTGAGAATTTGCTAAAATAATTGACTTTGACTGAGATAAAATTCCGCTAATAACCTTGACTCCATCCACTAACAAACTGTTATCCGAAGGGAAATGAATATTAGTTGCCACTACTGTACCATCTGTCCTCATCTTTTTCCCCTGAGTTATTTGTAACTGGGTGGCAATTTGAGTCAATCTTTGATTAATCTGCGTCAACGTTTTCTCACTTAAAGTATTCGCCCATCGGAGCAGTGTACTTTTATTTGGTAGAGGATGAAAATATATGCGACAAAACTGCCTTAAAATTAAACTTTCTTTCACATTTTTAAGTGTTTTTTCGTAACTTAAGCCGCGTAAGTGTTTTAAAGTTAACATCCTGAATATCACCTCTACAGGAGTTGATTTTCTTCCCGTCTTCCTGGAGAGTGGATAACGTTTTGAAAAGTCTGCTGACATTAACTCAAGCAGCTTTTCATCACAGAGTAGATGGTCAATTTGAATCAGTTGCTCATCCATTTCACCAAAAAGGAGCAAGATAATGTCGAACTCCCGGTCAATGTGATATTTTTTCCGTAACATCTCTAGTCTGCCTTGTGATTGAGTATATTTTCGCTTTCTCAATCACTGTAAGGCTTTTGGGTTTCGCACCGGGAACTAGACTAAGGGGGGCGCGTTCGCTAGTAAGATGTGTAGTTGTACGGCAAGAAAAATGAAGGAAAAGGAGACTGTGTTTGACACAGACCCCCGTTAACGGAAGATGAGAGAAGCGTTACCAACTCTCAACCACCGTTGTTATGGATCTTATTGCCCGACTGAAAAAATTTCGTCAAACTGCCTACAAATGCTTATGTAAAGCTAAGAATGCAACATTTGAACTGATGGATGCAGTGTTGCTAACCCGCAATGCCTACAGTTTGATAGATTTATCACTATGTCTTGTATTTCGGCGTAAATGGCGGGGCATATATGAAGCACTACAAGATACAAGACTGCAACGTCAGAAATTAATGCGGGTGTACATAGAACAAATTCCAAGCAACAGGCGGATTATCCTTGCAGGAGATCATACAGCTTGGTCACGACCAAATGCTGCTACATTAAAGGAACGAACATACGAGCATTACACCAACGGTGGTTTAAACAACCGCCCAGTCACGATTGGGCGACGACTCTTTCCGCAGTATTGTCAACGCCGTTGTTTGGGAGCGATCGCTTTACACTAATATCCAAAGATTTATTCTATTTCAGCTAACTATCAACGTTGCGGCATTGGGTATTGCTTTACTCGGCCCTTTCGTTGGCGTAGCGCTACCTTTAACTGTAACCCAAATGCTCTGGGTGAATTTGATTATGGATACTTTTGCTGCTTTGGCTTTGGCGACAGAACCGCCTCATAAAAGTGTCATGCAGCAGGCTCCCCGTCAACCAGAAACGTTTATTGTCACCTCTGCAATGGCAAAGAATATTTTCACTACTGGATTAGCATTTTTGCTGTTTCTGGTTGGCTTTTTACGATACATTCGCCAAGATGGGGAAATTAGCGCTTATGAGCTTTCTGTGTTCTTTGCTGTGTTTGTAATGTTACAATTTTGGAATTTGTTCAACGCTCGTTGTTTGGGATTAAAGCAGTCTGCTTTTACTGGTTTGGTCAACAATAAAGGATTTGTGGCGATCGCTGCAACCATTTTCGTCGGACAAATACTGATTATTCAGTTCGGCGGTAGCGTCTTCAGAACAGTGCCTTTGTCTTTCCCAGATTGGATAAGTATTATTATTGGCACATCCGTAATTCTTTGGGCTGGAGAAATATCGCGTTTAATTATCCGCTCAAAATCAAAAAATAGATCTGGTAAATCCTATCAGCGTTGCTAGCTAAATAAAACAGTAACTGTAGCCCGGCAATGCCCACATAATACCAATTTGTTTTGGTTACAAACACGATCTCCACGACTGTATCCTTTTTTAAGGGGAGTTGGGGGGATTTTCTACGTTGAGTAATTAGCGATCAAACTAGGAGAAAGAATTTGTATTAAACTGAGCCAGGTAACAGGTAAAGATGGGTTTTTAGAGAGGACATTTATCGCGTCTCTATTAGTTAGGGCTATGTTGCCGCTCTACTGATGAATGGTGCAAAAAGTAAAGTTAAGCAACAATGAAGAAAGCTCGAAATAGTTCTTTCAAAATAAAATATCTTAGCTGTAGCTTTGACAAATATGAAGTTATTTATCAACATATTGTATGATAAATCCTGCTAACCAACAAGCAACCATAACACCCAATGGCATAGTAACAGCCCCTTATTATCTTGCTTCCCAAGCCGCTTTAGAGATTTTCCAACTGGGGTAAATGCTGTTGAAGCTGCTATTGTGGTACTACAACATTAACAGTCGTTTATCCCCACATGAATAGTCTTGGTGGTGATAAATTTTAGCTAATTTATAACGCTAAAAATCGGGAATTGAAAGGATTAAATGCCAGGTATCGTGCTGGAGAAAAAGCTTGAATTTATTTCTATCAAGATTGAGGTGAAAACAAAATTACTCCCAGAGAATATCTCGCCGCCAATACTGTAGCTGGAGTAATTTTTGGTTTAGAAGAAGCACATAATTATGCCGAAGCTACAATCTTGCACCTTTATCGGTGCAAGATTTAAATTTATTAAGCTTGTCTTACTTTTTTAAACCTCGACCACAGCAAACACGCAACTCCCACTACCACTAGCGGTAGTGGAGACGCAGTTTCCGGAACAGACGCAGGCTTCTGCCCAACACTGCCACCGCCTAAGAACCCGTTACCTTCACTAAAGGTAGGATTGTTACTACCAAAGTTCCAACTGCCATTAAAACTAGTTGCATTGCCGCCACCAGCAGAGGAGTTGCCGCCACCAAAGGAACTGCCGCTACCTGCGAAGGGATTACCACCACCACCAAAGGAACTGCCCCCGCCTGCGAAGGGATTACCACCACCACCAAAGGAACTGCCCCCGCCACCAAAGGAACTGCCGCCACCTGCGAAGGGGCTACCGCCACCAATGAAGAGGCTGCCGCCACTAGCGTAGGAGTTACCATTACCAATGAACGAGTTACCACCGAACATAGCCATTTGCGCTAATTCTCCTATTTTTAGTACAGAAATTGAGCGAACAAAAAAACATCAAAAAGACAAATTTAAATCTGCTTTGTGACGCTCTTTTTATGTCTCATAACTTAAGTTATTTCTTCGCGCTTTGGCGTAGTTAACTTCTTAATTGCTTGTTCAAGCAATTAGTTTTACGGTTATGCGGTAAAAGAAAAACCTATTGTAATAGTTGTGATTTTGATGAAGATATTATTAAATCTAAGGTCTAGTGGCAATAGAAAATTTTTTGATTGATTTGTCAATTATTTCGAGTTATTTGTAATTAGCTAGTGTAGCGCTGCAATAGCAAAGCTTGCCCTCGGATTACTCCAGGGTTGCTTACTGACGATTGGCGATCGCCTCCTAGTAGACTACGAAAAGGGTGGGCATTGCCGGGCTACAGCTCAATTCATTTGCTGTCAGCCTCAATTTGCCTCACTACAGTCAACGCAGAATAACTCACACCTGCTGTCCCTTCGCCAGGATGAGTAGAGTCACCAACTAACCACAAATGCTTAATCGGTGTCCGCGTAGCAAAGCCAAAAGGGCCAAAGGTAGGGATTCGTTGACCGATACCGCCGACAATACCTCGATCGCGCGCAGTATAACGGGCAAAGGTGCGGGGTGTTGCAGCTTCTTTGTATAGAATTGTTTCTGGTGTGAGGTGGAAGAATTGGGCAAGTTTAGCGATAGCTTCCTCGGTATATTTCTCCTTCATCGCCTCATAATCATCATCTCGCCACCAAGGAGTTGGATCGACAAACGAAGATGCAATAATTGTTGCCTTCCCCGCTGGGGCGCGTCCATCTCCCGCATGACTGACTGAAACAAACAGAGAATTATTCTCCCCAATTGGCCCGTTAGCATCGTACATAAATTGTAGGTGTGGCGGACAATTAGGTGGAATTGCGCTTTCGTCTACACCCAAATACACCACAAACGCGCCCGAAGCAGATGGTAATTTTTCTACGCGCTGTTTATAACCTTGGGGGGCATTTTTACCCAACAACTGCACTAGGTTTTGCACAGTTACATTCGCAACTACATCATCTGCTGGTTCTGTCCAAACTTGCCCAGTTTTTTGATTGCGAATTACCACGCCTGTAATTTTGCCATTCTCTAGCTTGATGCGTTCAGCAGTGTGTTGCATTAACAGCTTACCGCCATCGCGTGTCAAGGATTCCTCTAGGCGATCGCTTAACACCTGCATACTACCCTGTAAATGAAACAATCCCTGGGGTAACTGAGAAACACTCAACGCTGTCGCCGCATAAAGTAGGGCTGTATTCTCTGCATCCACCTGAGAATAAAGCTTGAGTTGCAGATCCAAAAATGTCCTCAATCGCCAGTCATCTTCCAACCCATGACCCCGCAAAGCATCGCCTACTGTTAAAAATGTGTAGGGTAGGGTAATCATAGTACCCGGACGTACTGCTTTTGTTAGTTGCCATAAATCCCAAACGTTACGGGGAGGTAGAACTGGATCGCGTCCTTGAAATGCCCAACTAGCCCTAAATAAGCTATCCACTAGTAGCCAAAACCGTTCGCTACCAGGAAACTGTTCTTGTCTTTCTAGCTTCCACTTTCTGAGATCTCGCCAAACATTAATTGGTTTGGTTTCTCCTGGTAAATATACTGCACAAGCAGGATCGCAGGGCGTTGCTTCTGGCAAATCTATTTCCAGTTCCGAGAAGATGCGGTGGTGAATTCCTCCCGGTTCCAGGCCCGCTACTTGAGTAGCACCGACATCGAAAGTAAAGCCTTTGCGTTTAAATGTAGACGCACATCCCCCAGGTACAAGGGCTTGATCCAGAACTAAGACTTGATAGCCTCGCTTGCGCAATAGCGCCCCAGCTGTCAAACCACCAATTCCAGCACCAATTACTACTACACGAGATTTACTATTGCCAACTGAATTACTTGGCATTGTTTAAAAGTAAAAGTTTGTTTTAATACTACTTTAATATTAAGTTATGTTAAGCACAAATGTCACGGTCAAAACTATCTACACATTGCTGAAGGCTAAAGCGTTGCCCCTGGGTAGACTAAACTAGGTGTGCTGGCACATTTGACGAAGCGCACGTACAACTTACGATGTACGGGTACAAGGCTTGTGCGCCCTAGGTATTTTATCGGATTTTTGCACAGTGTCTGCCACCCTTGAACAAGAACACTGTTGTTTCTAGCTCATCAACACGCTGCTATGAGAATTCATCAAGCTCGTTTCCGTCAACTGCACCGGACACTGGCACCAATTATGGTTTTGCCAATTCTGCTGACACTACTCACAGGCTCAGTGTATCAAATAGTAACTATCAACGGTCAGGGTGCAGATTTCAATTGGCTGCTCGATTGGCACAAAGGTGACTTTGGATTTGTGAATCTAGAGAGAATATACCCGTTTTTCAATGCTCTGGGTTTACTTACCTTAGTAATTACTGGAATTCAGATGTGGTTAGGGATGCAACGCCACTCGAAGCGATCGCCATGACTGCAATTTCTCAAGTTGTCAAAATGGATAATTATTAATCAGTAATACTACTGATGCCCTCATGCGATCGCAAGGAACAAAATTTTACTTGCAATCAAAATAAAAAAGCCTAATCGTACTGGTTGCAATGATCGCAACTTTGTTTGAGAGAAACTGAATTGACACTCTCTGAGATTTTGTATTTGAGGTACTATGAACCGCCGTAATTTTTTAACTTGGGTTGGAGTAGGTTGGGTAGCAAGTTCTCTTCCTGTAGCGATCGCCGCCTGTTCTTCAAACACCATAGAATCAGAATCAGAATCAGCAAAAACGTCAACACAAGCCGCCGCTAGTTCCAGACGTACTGATGGGTTTGAGTCTGTCGGTACTCTATCAGAATTAGAAAGTAATGCAGGTCAAATTCTAAATAAAGAATTTACCGCAGGGCCTGTGCTAGTTATTCGTAATCCAGCCGATCCAAACACTCTATCCGCAGTTAATCCATCTTGTACTCACCAAGGTTGTATAGTAGGATGGCAGCCAGAACAAAAGGCGTTTGTTTGTCCGTGTCATGCTTCCAAGTTCGATATAAATGGCAAAGTGAACAATGGTCCTGCAACAGAACCCTTACCAACTTATGAAGTCAAGGTTGAAAAAGATTTAGTCCTTGTCAAGCGGGGCTAAATCATTAACTCAATCAGACAATCAAATGACAAAGGACAATGCGTGTATTCTGGCCCCGTTCACATAATAGAGCCTGATCCTAAAGCAGAAGCATCACATTCCATAATTTCCAACTATAGCAAAAACGGCAACAACGCCGTACTCAGCGAATCACTGCAATTTGTAATTCTTGAGTTACAGCAACTATAAACCTTTGAAAGGTGACACTTCTGGCTTTCAAGTCTGCGCATTGTTAATAGCTATTTGTTAATGGTTAATTGTAAACAA
Organism: Leptolyngbyaceae cyanobacterium; assembly: GCA_036704105.1. Lineage (GTDB taxonomy): Bacteria > Cyanobacteriota > Cyanobacteriia > Cyanobacteriales > Chroococcidiopsidaceae > Chroococcidiopsis. The sequence goes on from DATNQH010000139.1 coordinate 20,087, forward strand.
CTTTTAACAACAAACAACTAAATCGCCACTTTTACACTGCTGTAGCAATCCTATTTAATTTATGAACTTTAATCGTAGCCCGGCAATGTCGGGCTACAAAATTATTTATTATTCACGCTTAAATTTAGGATTGTATATACACCAATTTGTCGCGTTTCTGAACTATTGATACTTTTTTTTATATTGAGAATTACAAAATAATCCAACCAAAATAGGAATTATCAGCTAATTTCATGTTTGCAATGTCGGACTCAAGGTTTTACCCTCTGGGAAAGGCACGGCGAGAAGAGCGCTTTTCACCATTACAACAAAAGCTCATAGCAAAAATGAAAATCAAACTTGATCGCAAATTAACATCTTGCCCTGATATCTTACGTTGTATAATTTGTCGTCAAGCGTTTAAGGTAAGCATAATTCGCGCTTTACTATATAACGATAGAGGATTAATTCAAGGGGATATTTGCTCACAATGCCTAAAATTAAAAGCTGAAGAAATTAAGCAAAGAATTAGGGAACAGGCAATGCTGTTGATGGAAATACCAGAATTATACAGTTTTTCAACGATATCTAGTCAAGAACGGGCATTAGAATTGCTCGAATGTTCTACAGAAAAAGTCAAGCTTCCCAGTTTTTATCAATGGTTAATTAAGAAGATTGAAGTCTCTCAAGCATCTGGGCAATTGGAAGCTACTAAGTCGATCCCAAATTGTACATATGGCAGGCGATCGCGTTTACAAATCTTTTTTGATAGGGAGGATGAGTTATAAGAGTGAACAGTGGGATAGTTAATCAGACACTAGCTAATGAATGGCATGGTAGCCTTGAATTGGTCTTTGCTAGAACAGAAAATACAACAAAGCTAATTCACAATCGGGTGCAAGCACCTCTGAAGGTACAGCGACCGTTTTATCCTGAAGGAAAAGAAGTTTGTCATAGCGTGGTGTTGCATACTGCTGGGGGAATTGTGGGCGGCGATCGCTTATCTCTAAATTTCCAACTGCAACAGCAAGCAAAAGCTGTAATCACTACCGCTGCTGCAAGTAAGATTTATCGTAGCAATGGGTTACAAGCAAGACAAACTATTGGGATGCAAGTTGACGCTGATGCTTGTTTGGAATGGTTGCCTCAAGAAACAATTGTGTTCAATGGCGCAAATTATCGGCAAGACTTGAGAGTAGAATTAGCACCAGGAGCAAGCTGGCTAAGTTGGGAAATTACCAGATTCGGTCGCACTGCTAGAGGAGAAAGATTTATTCAGGGAGAGTGGCGATCGCACACCGAAGTTTGGCAGCAAGGAATTCCTCTATGGGTTGATAGGCAATGGCTACCCGGTAGTGAAGAAATCATCAACAGCCCTCACGGCTTAGCAGCGCAACCTGTTGTAGCTAGTCTCGCCTGGATCGGGCAACCAGTCTCGCCAGAAATAGTAGAAAAAGCACGAAACCTAATTACGAATTACGAATTACAACAGTTGCTCCCCAGCGAGGTTTCCTCGCCATTGAATCGCCAAAGAATTACGAATTATGGTGTAACCCGTTTACCATCTGGATTATTGTGTCGCTATCGTGGTGATTCTACTTCCCAAGTGCGAAACTGGTTTACAGCTGTGTGGCAACTTCTGCGTGTATCTTATTTAAAACGCCCTAGCTGTCCACCTAGAGTTTGGCTTCTTTGAAGGAAATAATCAATGCAACTCACGCCACAGGAAAAAGACAAGCTACTTATTTTCACAGCTGCCTTGTTAGCAGAACGACGTAAAAATAGAGGACTAAAGTTAAATTATCCAGAGGCAGTGGCTTACATTTCTGCTGCAATATTAGAAGGAGCTAGAGATGGTCGCACTGTGGCAGATTTGATGAGTTACGGTGCAACGCTGCTAACACGGGGTGAAGTGATGGAAGGTGTACCGGAAATGGTGCATGAAGTGCAGGTGGAAGCGACATTTCCTGATGGGACAAAATTGGTTACAGTTCACAACCCAATTCGTTAAAATTAGTTCTTCTAGTGTTGGGTACTCTTGTTTTAGAAGCTGAAAATAAGTAGTTGACCATCTTGATCGCGCCTTGTTCTATAGACAAGAGAATTAGCACTTTCGTATATTTTAGCTTTGCAGAACGACCGCAATTTGAGTGTCGAAAAGCACAATAATTTGAGGAATTGGCAATGATTCCAGGGGAAATGATAGTCCAGCCAGGGGAAATTGAACTAAATGCCGGACGTGCGGTAATCCAGTTACGAGTAGCAAACACAGGCGATCGCCCGATCCAAGTTGGTTCCCACTTCCACTTCTATGAAGTCAACCCAGCTTTAGAATGCGATCGCGATCAAGCAAAAGGAATGCGCCTAGACATCCCCGCAGGCACAGCAGTTCGCTTTGAACCAGGAGACGAACGAGAAGTCACCCTAGTACCCTTAGCAGGTAGCCGCATAGTCTACGGCTTCAACGCCAAAATTAACGGACAACTTGAATTATGAATGATGAATTATGAAGTATTTTTCATTCATCATTCATACTTTCAATCATACTTTCAATCAAGATCGCGCGTCCTTGGAATTGAAACCGACCATGAGGAGGAAAAACAAATGACTCTACCTACCAAAGAGATCGTATTAGCACCTGGAGAGGGTAATTCGCTGGCGATCGGGATCAATGCCTTGACATTTAAGGCAATTGGTGCAGATACTCACGGACGCTTGGGTTTGTTTGAGATGACACAAGAACCAGGAGGAATAGGGGCTTCCCCGCATCTGCATCGAGAAATGGAAGAGTTGTTCTATGTTTTAGAAGGAGAAGTAGACATCCTCGTTGGAGATCAGACGATAAAAGCTGAAGCTGGTGCGTTTGTACTCGTTCCTCGCAGCACAACCCACGCTTTTACTAACCGGGGAACGGAACGTGCAAGGCTATTAGTTATGTTCTGTCCGGGGGGAGAAAGGGAAAAGTACTTTGAGGGTTTGGCAAAACTTACCCAGGGTGGACAAAAACCAGATCCGCAAGCCTTGATTGAGTTGATGCGGCAATTTGACCAAGAACCAGTGGATGTTAACTTTTAAGGATTCTATGGTTGTTAGTTTGACACGGGGAGATCGCCTCATTTAAATTAGCTTCAACTTCGAGCGGTTAAGTCTAAAATGAGTGAAAACAAACAGCCAAACTCACTGATTCGAGCTAGTGCGATCGCTTCTCTCCCACAACAGACATTATCCCATCCGTTCAACCCTAATTCTGAAATTCACGGTGTATCCCTCAGCGAACAAGTTGGAATGCAACGGTTAGGGTTTCATCTGGTGCATATTCCGCCAGGAAAAGAATCTTTTATTTACCACTCCCATCAATTTGAGGAGGAATTTATTTATATCCTTTCCGGACGTGGTATTGCTGAAATTGATGATGAAGAATTCGAGGTTGGTGCTGGTGACTTTATGGGTTTTCCTACTCCCTCTGTTGCCCATCATCTAAGCAATCCATTTAATGAAAACTTGGTTTATTTAATGGGAGGCGAACGCCGAGAAATGGAAATTGCAGACTTTCCTCGACTGAAAAAGCGACTTTTTGTCAAAGGTAAAGAAACACAAGTAACTGACTGGGACAATCTCAAACCGCTGTGGAAATAGGAAACAGCGATGAAAATTGAGGAATTTAAAATTTGCAGTTTGTGAGGAATATTTATGAGTTATCGCATGGATCGCCGTGCTTATGCTGAAACATTTGGCCCGACAGTAGGCGATCGCATTCGTCTTGCAGATACAGAATTATTCATCGAAGTCGAACAAGATTTCACTACCTACGGTGACGAAGTAAAATTCGGTGGCGGTAAAGTCATCCGCGACGGGATGGGACAATCTCCCATCTCTAATGCCGATGGTGCAGTTGACATGGTAATCACCAACGCCTTGATTCTTGACTGGTGGGGCATCGTCAAAGCAGATATAGGTATTAAAAACGGTAAAATCTTTAAAATTGGTAAAGCTGGAAATCCTTACATTCAAGACAACGTAGATATTATCATTGGCCCAGGTACTGAGGCAGTAGCTGGAGAAGGTATGATTCTCACTGCTGGGGGAATTGACACCCACATACATTTTATCTGTCCCCAGCAAATTGAAACTGCGATCGCCTCTGGTATTACAACAATGATCGGCGGCGGTACAGGCCCCGCTACAGGTACTAACGCCACCACTTGTACCCCCGGCCCTTGGAACATTCACCGAATGCTGCAAGCAGCTGATGCCTTTCCCGTCAACTTGGGTTTCTTAGGCAAAGGTAACAGCAGTCAACCTCAAGGATTAATCGAACAAGTTGCAGCGGGCGCAATGGGTTTAAAGTTGCATGAAGACTGGGGAACTACCCCTGCAACCATTGATACTTGCCTTAGCGTCGCCGATGAGTATGACGTGCAAGTGGCAATTCACACAGACACTTTAAATGAAGCAGGGTTTGTGGAAGCTACCATCGCCGCCTTTAAAGGTCGCGCCATCCATACATACCACACTGAAGGTGCAGGCGGCGGTCACGCCCCAGATATTATTAAAGTTTGCGGTGAAGCTAATGTTTTGCCTTCTTCCACTAATCCCACTCGTCCTTATACAGTCAATACCCTGGACGAACACCTAGATATGTTAATGGTGTGCCATCACCTCGATCCAGGTATACCCGAAGATGTCGCTTTTGCCGAATCTCGCATTCGTCGTGAAACGATCGCAGCTGAAGATATCCTCCATGACTTAGGCGCATTCAGCATGATTTCCTCTGACTCTCAAGCAATGGGACGAGTAGGAGAAGTAATTATTCGCACTTGGCAAACTGCACACAAAATGAAAGTGCAACGCGGGCACCTCACCTCTAGCCCCTCTCCACCTCTCCCTAGCCCTCCCCTAGAAGGGGAGGGAACATTAAAACTTCCCCCTGGAAGGGGGGATAAAGGGGGGTCAGACAACTTCCGCGCTAAAAGGTATATTGCCAAATACACAATTAACCCCGCCATCACTCACGGAATCGCCAATTATGTGGGTTCCGTCGAAGTCGGAAAACTAGCAGATTTATGCCTCTGGCGACCTGCCTTTTTTGGGGTTAAACCAGAAACTGTGATCAAGGGGGGTGCGATCGCTTGGGCGCAAATGGGCGATGCTAATGCTAGTATTCCAACACCTGGGCCAGTGCATATGCGCCCAATGTTCGGGAGTTTTGGCGGTGCGATCGCTGCTACATCCCTAACATTTGTCTCGCAAGCTGCTTTAGAAACAGACATTCCCACTCAATTAAGTTTACAAAAAACTCCAGTTGCAGTGTCACAAACGCGACAGCTAACAAAAAGGGATATGAAACTAAATGATGCCTTACCTCGAATGGAAATAGACCCCGAAACCTACGAAGTTCGCGCCGACGGAAATCTCCTCACCTGCGAACCAGCCGTCATCCTTCCCTTAGCACAACGCTACTTTTTGTTTTAAGAATTAAAAATTCAGAATTCAGCATTCAAAATTCATCTTGTTCTAGCAACTCAGAAGTCAAAACGATAAATGAGATCCTTCTGAGTGCCCAATTGTGTATTCAACATTCATCATTCATTATTTAATTTAATTTTTAATCAAAACAAATTAGCATTTTTACTCTTGTACATAGCCTTGCAGAAGGCTTAATTTAAAAATAGAATGTAGCCAGCTATAATTAAACTTGTCGTCAATTTAATTATTTTTTTTCAGATAAAATTCAAGTCAATAACCTAAAGATAGATAGATGTTCTAACTTTAGTTGGAGGAATATCTATCTATCAACAGGAAAAATTATACGTTGCAGATAATATTACAAAGCTTTAAATTCAGCATAAACCTGCTAATTCCATGACTGCGCAATCACCACCTGATCGAATCTTAGTTGTAGATGACTCGCCAGATAACGTATTCCTGATTCAAACGATTTTGGAAGAAGAAGGATACGATATTCTCACAGCAGAGAATGGCCCCTCTGCCCTAGCACAGATTGAAGAGTCTCCACCAAAGTTAGTATTGCTGGATGTAATGATGCCTGGAATGGATGGCTTTGAAGTCACTCAACGCATCCGGAAAAATTCTAAATTACCGTTTATTCCCATTTTGCTGATCACAGCTTACGACCAACCCAGCGTCGCACAAGGGCTAGATATGGGTGCAGATGATTTCATCCGCAAGCCAGTTGAAGTGGATGAATTGCTGGCGCGAGTGCGATCGCTTCTGCGGCTCAAGCATAGTGTAGACGAACGAGACCAAATTGCCCGTCAACGAGAAGACTTTGTTTCTCGCTTGACTCACGATCTACGCACTCCCCTAGTAGCAGCAGATCGAATGCTGATTTTATTTCAACAAGGTGCTTTGGGAGAACTAGCGCCGACGATGAACGAAGCAGTTGATACGATGATCCGCAGCAACAAAAATCTGTTGCAAATGGTCAATACTCTGCTGGAAGTATATCGTTTTGAAGCAGGGCGCAAAACTCTGACATTTTTGCCAGTTGACATCCACGATGTATTGGTCGAAGTGGCTAGAGAACTTACTCCCCTGGCTCAAGACAAAGGACTGCCCCTTGAATTGCAGCTAGAAAAGCAACAGCAGCCGAGCAAAATTTTGGGCGATCGCTTAGAACTACATCGCGTATTCACTAACCTTGTAGGCAATGCGATCAAATTTACTGATACTGGTTCAGTCACTGTCCGGCTGTCCCCTGACGATCAACAACCAGCCTCCGGCATCATGATCGAGATAGTAGACACAGGCCAAGGTATCTCTGCTGAAGATCGAGCCACCTTATTTGAACGATTCCGCCAAGGTAGCCACAAGCGTTCCGGTAGTGGTTTAGGGCTTTACCTCTCTCGCCGTATCGTCGAAGCTCATAAAGGTAGCATTGAGGTGCAATCGGAGTTAGGAAAAGGCAGTGTTTTTATTGTCCGCCTCCCCCTTCTCATGTAGAGTGCAGGGTGTAGGGGAGCCACTCCGGTCTTGGGGTTTCCCCAAGTGGAGGAAGTGGCGTGAACCAGTGTCGCGCGGGGGTGTCCCCGTTGAGACATCTGGCATTGTAGGGCGTAGGGATAATTTTGAATTATTCTGACTTCTGGCTTTTGAAAAAATAGCGTTGAGTTGAGATGCCGCTTTACTTTTATGTTTAGTTGCGTTATATATTATTTATAATAGAAATATTTTAGAAATTATTATAGTCGCTAATTTTAACACTATAAAATAATCATACCAAGCATATATATTTTTTGCAATAGCTGACTCTACAATTTGTTTTTGCCACTCAAGCTATAAAATTACAGTGTAATGTTGTATTCATAGCAAGAAAGATGCTCACTCAATTACCTATCAGTGACATCATTTGTCAACAAAGAAAGTTTTTTAATACAGGAAAAACCAAGGACATTGGCTTTCGCATTACTCAGCTAAAAAACCTACAGAAAGCAGTTATTGACCATGAAGCAGCAATTATTGCTGCATTAAAAACAGATTTACATAAATCAGAATTTGAAACTTACACCACAGAAATTGCTTTATGTAAAAAAGAAATTAATTATGCGCTAAAACAGATTGCGAATTGGACTAAGCCAAAGAAAGCGAATATTCCGCTGGAGCAACTTCCTGGTTTTGGGCGTATTTATCCAGAACCACTGGGCGTAGTTTTAATCATCAGCCCTTGGAATTATCCATTTCAGTTAATAATTGCACCATTGGTAGGAGCGATCGCAGCGGGGAACTGTGCAATTCTCAAACCTTCAGAAATTGCTGCTCATACCTCTAAACTGTTAGCCGATATCTTGCCAAAATATTTTGACCCAGCTTATATTGCAGTAGTAGAAGGCGGCGTTGAAATTAGTCAGCAACTATTAGCAGAAAAGTTTGACCATATCTTTTTTACTGGTGGGACTACAATAGGTAGAAAAGTCATGGAAGCGGCGGCAAAACATCTAACGCCAGTGACATTAGAATTAGGCGGTAAGAGTCCTTGTATTGTAGATGCTGATACGAATATTGAATACACCGCCAGACGCATTACTTGGGGTAAGTTTATCAACGCTGGTCAAACTTGTGTTGCTCCCGACTATCTATTAGTCGAGCAAAGTATTAAGCAAGAACTATTAGATAAAATTCAAAAATGTATTGGGGAATTTTTAGGCGAACAACCTGCTACCAGCCCCGACTATGCCAGAATTATCAATCAAAAGCACTTTAATCGATTAGTTGAATTTATCCAATATGGCAAAACTATTATTGGAGGAGAAAGCAACAGTAGCGAACTTTATATTGCTCCTACCGTTCTTGATAGTGTTTCCTTAGAATCGCCACTAATGCAGGAAGAAATTTTTGGCCCGATTCTACCCGTGCTTACCTACAGTGATATATCAGAAGCGATCGCAATTGTTAATCAAAGACCAAAACCCCTAGCTCTGTACTTATTTTCTCACAACAAAAATCTGCAGAGAAGAGTTTTACAGTCAACCTCCTCTGGAAGCGTTTGTATCAACGACACAGTAATGCAATTTGCTGTTCCAGGTTTACCCTTTGGCGGCGTTGGTAGCAGCGGTATGGGTAAATATCACGGCAAAGCTAGTTTTGATACCTTCTCCCACTACAAAAGCGTGTTGAACAGATCTTTAATTCTCGATGTGAAATTACGTTACGCCCCATATACCAAGACTAAATTACAGCTACTCAAGCGCATCCTTGGTTAAGTAAGCGGGCGTAGGAAAGTATGAAGTATGAAGTATGAAGTCAAAAGTCAGGCATTCAAAAGTCAAAACCTCTTACCTCAAACTCTTCAGCCTTCAGCCTTTAGCCTTCATCCTTCAGCCTTCATCCTTTAAAAAAAGCCGCTATAACGTTCTTCTGCCCAAGGTTCTCCCCGACGGTGATAGCCGTTGCGTTCCCAGAAGCCAGATTCTTCATGATCGAGAAATTCCAGACCATTAATCCATTTGGCACTCTTCCAGGCGTACAAATGGGGAACCACTAGTCGCATCGGGCCGCCGTGTTCTGCGGGAAGTGGTTCCCCAAACACGGTATGGGCAAAGAAGTTTTCTTCCCGCACGAAATCTTCCAGCGGAATGTTGGTGGTATAGCCGCCGTAGCAGTGTTCCATCACATGAACTGCTTTTGGATCGACCTCAATAAGACGCATGAAGTCTGTCACCTTCACACCAGTCCATTTCACATCAAGCTTAGACCAGCGCGTGACACAGTGGAAATCCGCCGTGAAATCGTGCTGTGGTAGTGCCATAAAGTCAGACCAAGTAAAGGTAGCAGGTTTTGCTAGACCCCATACTCGAAATTGCCATCCTTCGATATTGACTTGAGGAGTTTGACCGTAGGTAAGAACCGGAAATCCCTTAGTCAGGTACTGACCAGGAGGGACGCGATCGCTTTGTTCTCCCCCTGGTTTTTGGAAAAATTTTCCTAACATTCGGTGTAGATAGATGAGTTGGTTGTTGTTAGAAGTTTCTTTCCAGTCTGGAAAAACATCTAATAATTCGTAATTCGTAATAGCCTTCGGTAAAGCTACTCTACGAGAAGGCTTTGCCTACGCCTACGTAATTCGTAGTTAAAGACAGCAACTCTTACGATTAGTAACAATTAAAGCTTTGCAAACAAAGGTTTTCAACTACGAATTATGAATTATCAATTACGAATTATGTTTACTCCTCTTCCTCTGCTTCTGCTTCAGGGGTAGGATAAACAAATTTAGAACGTCCAGACAGAATAGACTTACCCAGAGAAAGAGCTTTTTGAGCCTCTACCGCCGCCTTCCGTCTCCAGGTAGCTCTGCGCTTATCTCGTTTGGACTTGGATGTTTTCTTCTTAGGAACAGCCATAACAGCAAATTCAGTAATTTTTCACAACCTTTCTATTTTAAGACATAGAAATCTCAGACGCACCCCCAGTATTCTTTTGTGTTAAAGTCTGCTGTTGAAGATAGCTGAATACCGCTGAATAAGCTAATGTTCACTCCCTTTGCATAAAAGATAGTCTTTAAAGGAAGTCAGCTGTCAGGATCCAGTTGTCACCCCGTCAAACTGTCTCCTGTCTCCTTTCTCCTTTCTCCTGTCTCCCTCACATTACAGATATGCAAGCGAGGATGACGATTAGCTTACCGCTCTCTGAGAATATTAAATTCATCATTCATCTTTTCCCACGCCCTAGCCTGTAGTCTCAATCTCGTTTCACCTCGGTTGTGATGATGGAACTATTCCAGGCGTAGTAGTTGAGCTTCCATTATTGGAATTAGTATTAGTACTATTTGGTGAGCTAGGAGTTAGAAGCGGTTGACCTGTTGACGGAGTTTGAGGAGTTAAACCTGTTCCAGTCGAAGGAGTTGAATTAAGTGGCTGGCTGGGAGAATTTATTGGTGTCGAACTAGGTGATTGTGGTGTCACACTTGTTCCAGTCGAAGGAGTTGAATTAAGTGGCTGGCTGGGAGAATTTATTGGTGTTGAACTAGGTGATTGCGGTGTCACACTTGTTCCAGTAGTAGAAGTTTGACCAGTAGGGTTGCTAGGGTTAGCATTACCTGTTGAACCGGAAGGAGTAGTATTTGTCGGTTGTGTCGTTGTTGAGGGAGTAACCGTACGTCCTGGTTGAGATAAACTGCTACTACCGCCAACGCCTTGTCTGACAGTGCCTGGATTCGCATTCTGTGAAGAACTTGGCGTTGTGGGGTTAGTAAACCTTGGTTGCAGTCCAGATCTGGAATTAGTATTGTTTGCCCCAGCAGCAGGAGTAGTAGCTAAATCTTGATCAAGCCGGAGTAGTGATCGCGCTTGATTAAAGTAAGTAATCCCACTGTCTGCGTTGGGATTGTATTGTTGGCTGCGGCTAACTTTCAAATTCAATACTGGTGCGATCGCGCCGCCATTGTGAGCTACTACAGTAACGGATACATCTTTTGCCTGTCGATTCCGGGCTAAATTGTTTGAAATTGCTGTCCTTGCGACCGCTTCTGCCCGCTTCACCAAGTTTTCGTAAGTTTCATTCGGTCGGCGATCAATACTAACGTCAAAGCTAACTGTTTGGGCTTGGACAATTTGTGGAATGTGTGTTGCTGTTGTGAACCACAAACCGCCTGCTAATCCCAGTGACATTACTAATTTTGCCATCCAGGTTTTCTCAGTCGCCTTGGGAAATTGAGCCAGGACAAAGTTCAAACTATTAACTTGATTAATTGTGGTGGAGGATTGATCGCGAATTTTGTCTCGCATAGCCGCGCCTTTCCTTGCTCATGACCTGGGATGACTAGTTTAGTATAACTTTATCCCTAATCATTTGTCATATATTTTACCCAAGCAAGAAGCTTTCTCCGTGGCTGGTGACTCGTGACGAGCCAAGCTAGTATAAACAATGCCAAATTCTGCGCTCTCCGAATTTAGCAATAGAGGCTAACGTCTTCACCACATTCATCAGCCAAGTAGCACAGTGCGCGAAAGCGTAAGCTCACGACTTCTTCATACAATGGGTTAAGCTTGCACATTGGCGGGATGTGAAATTTCCGACCCATAAAACGTACGTCACGCTCAAACGGACACTGGGAAGGTATAAGTTTGCACAGTTGATGAGCCAATTTTGAATTGCGCACTTCAACTTTGTCTAGCCACTGACGCAATGGGCGTAAAATATCAAACCCAGGCTGTTTAATTGGCTGGTGCAATGTATTGATATTACTTACAGGCGCTGAGTTTTGGTCGATCCAAACCCAGCTTGCTAATGAAATATCTTGAGTTGTATAAGGTGATGCGTTCATGGTTCACTCCTCAATTTGCAGCAGGTTAATTGAACTTTCTATAGAACATCTACAATCTTTCAACGTTTTTTCTCGGAATAAGTTTCCTTAACTTTGAAAAATTTACTACTTGGCTAGCCACTTAGGCTTGAGTATTTTTTACTAAATTAGGTTAACTGACGATGTAGCAGAAATGTAAGGGCTATCTGAAATTTTGTTAGAAATTTGATTTATTTAAAACTTTAGTAAAGTTCTGCATAATTTACTCAAAGCAGATGTAGAAGCAGCATCTGTTCAATGCATTAATGCAAAACTGTAGTTAAAAATACAATTTTTATGGTTGTTAAAAATACAATTTGTTTAATCGAGTTAACTGACATTTCACTCTGCTGCTTTAGGTCTGCTTTAAATTTTGGCTGATATTTAGAGCTTGTGAATGAGGAGCATCACTGAATTTTTTGAAATAATAGAAAAATAATAAAACTCAATTTGCGTACAACTACCGAAGTAATTAGACTGTAGGGGCGCTTTTAATTAAACGTTTAGCAGCTAGATCGAGCGATGCGATCGCATCTGCATTCCTTTGTTACTAAAGGTGAGTCTAGTAAAGAGCTTAAACAAACAAAAATTAGGGGTGGAGAAATTAACTCCACCCCTAATACTATTGCCTAACTTAGGATTACGATGCTACTGGAGCAGCGGCAGAACGGCGACGTCTTCTTCCGTCTGCTACCTTCACAGGTTCTTCCGGGGTTGGCATTAATAAGGTGAGAGTGGGTTGAGATTGTAGCTCACGACGAATAGAGCGCTGTAGTTCTCGTTCTAGGTATGCTTGTAGGCCAGCCCAATCTACATCTGCTGGTTGTCCATCAAATGACTGGGCAAAATCTGACCAGCGACCTTTGAGAATTTCTTCTATGCGCTGTTGCACCCACTTTTGCAGTAGCGATCGCTCCATCGATGTCACCACACCTTGCAAGTAAATCTCCGGTTTGGTGAGTAACTTACCATTCCAGTCAATCGCAGCTGCAATTACGATCGTGCCTTCTTCTGCCATTTTCTGGCGTTCCTGTAGCACTTGACCGCTAACCATACCACAGCCAGAGGTGTCTACTAGTTCAATGCCAGCTGGCACTTTCCCAGTGACTGCAATTGTATCCTCAGTCAATTCCACCACATCCCCATTGTGAATAATCGCCATGTTTTCAGCGGGGATACCCATACTTTGGGCTGTCTGGGAGTGTTTGACTAACATCCGATGTTCGCCATGTACTGGCAAAAAGAACTTGGGACGAGTCAAACCAATCATCAGCTTTTGATCTTCTTGACAACCATGCCCGGATACATGAAGTCCGTGTTCTCGACCATACACTACTTTCGCACCTTGGATCATTAGGCGATCGATGGTGTTTACTACGGCGATCGTATTGCCTGGAATTGGGTTAGCTGAAAATACTACTGTATCTCCAGGGCGAATTTTTAAGTGAGGATGTTCACCTCTAGAAATTCGAGTCATAGCTGACATCGGTTCTCCTTGAGAACCCGTTGTCAGAATCAAGACTTTTTCATCTGGCAGCTGGCGGATCGCCTGTAACGGTTGAAACAAATTATCCGGACACTTAATATATCCCAAGTTGCGGGCATGGGCGATCACATTTAGCATCGAACGCCCCACAACTGACACAACGCGATTATGCTTTTGTGCCAGCTCTAAAATCATGTTGATCCGGTGTATCGAAGAAGCAAAGGTTGTAACTAGCAATCTTGCAGTTGCCCCAGCAAAAACGCGATCAAGGTTGGGATACACTGATCGCTCGGATGGCGTGTATCCTGGTACTTCTGAGTTAGTCGAGTCGCTGATTAGACACAGAACACCCTTTTCGCCGTGTTCTGCTAACCGCTGCATATCAAAAAATTCGCCATCAACTGGAGTGTGGTCAAACTTGAAATCGCCCGTATGGATGACTACACCCAATGGTGTGTGAATGGCAATGGTGAAACTATCAGCAATTGAGTGAGTGTTACGAATGAATTCTACGATAAATGACGAACCGAGCCTTACTAGTTCGCGGGGACGAACCGATCTTAACTCGGTGCGATCGCGTACTCCTGCTTCTTCTAGCTTGCCTTCTAGCATAGCCATCGCTAATCTAGGGCCGTAGATTACCGGAATATCAAACTGCTTTAAGTGATATGCTATGCCACCGATATGGTCTTCATGACCGTGAGTGACGATCATGCCTTTAATCTTGTGCCGATTTTCACGTAAATAAGTGACATCCGGCAGGACAATATTTACCCCGTGCATCTCATCGGTGGGAAACGCTAGTCCTGCGTCCAAAAGTACAATTTCATCGTTGTACTCAAAAACGCACGTATTTTTTCCAATTTCATGTAACCCGCCCAAAGGAATAATTTTGAAGGCGGTTGCCGATTCGTTTTTGTTCATTTGTTTCCTGAGATTCAGTTGATTTTTTTATGTAGATAAAACAGAGTTAACTGTATTAAGCTGGTTGCATATAATTTGCGTGGTAATGGTAGGCAAGAGGCAAGTCAGCGGTAAGACATAACAAGTATGTATTTTTGGATCTGTAATAGCTTAGTGAATTAGATATGAGCTAACAGGCGGTTATTTACCCTTAAAATTTTTTTAACTAAAATGCTTCTATAAAAGCTGTAAAATATAGCATTTATAAGAATTAGCCGCACCTAATTATTGATTTTTCCAAAAACTTGCAGCTTAAACTAAACCTAGCTTTGCCATTACTGTCTGTAATTTTTGGCTGATCCACTCTTCGTCTTCGCAAAGTGGTGGACGAGTAGATCCAACATCCCAACCTTGGAGTCTTAGCGCCGCTTTGATTGGAATTGGACTAGCAGTCACAAACAGAGTTTTGAACAGCGGAAAAAGCTTCAGATGAAGTTGGGTAGCAACTTGAACTTGCCCTGTTTCAAAGCAAGAGATCATTTGTTGCAGTTGCTTTCCTACTAAATGGCTTGCCACGCTAACTACACCGCAACTACCGACAGCTAGCATTGGTAATGTGAGGGAATCATCACCAGAGTAGATTTTGAATTCGGGTGGTGTGAGACGGCGAATTTCGCTTACTTGGTCTAAATTCCCACTTGACTCCTTAACCGCCACTATATTGTCAACTTCAGTTAGACGCGCAACTGTCTCTGGCTGAAGATTTTGACCTGTACGTCCAGGGATGTTGTATAGCAACATCGGTAAGTCTGGGCAAGAAGAAGCGATCGCCTTGAAGTGGTGATACATTCCTGCTTGTGGCGGTTTGTTGTAATAGGGTACAACCTGTAAAGATCCATCTACTCCTATTTTAGCTGCTTTTTGCGTAGCTGCGATCGCTTCTTCAGTTGAATTAGAACCAGTCCCGGCAATTACCAACGCTTTTCCAGCTACTGCTTTTATCGCCACTTGAAACAACTGGTACTCTTCTTCCCAACTTAGGGTAGGTGATTCTCCAGTAGTGCCACATATTACTAGTGAATCTGTACCTTGTTCTGCCAGATGCGCTGCTAATTGCTCCGCTACTGCATAGTTTACACTGCCGTCTTCCTTAAACGGCGTAATCATAGCGGTTATAACTCGTCCAAAATCTACCACGCTTTTCTAGCTCCTCCTTCATTTGGGTTTGGAGAAGGATAAAGGATGAACGATGATATTTTAACCTTTATACTTCAGCCTTCATCCTTCACACTTTCTTCCTACACCCTTGACGCTACACTTACTTCTGAAGTTTTAGCAGGTTTGAGCAAATCCTTTTCTACCAATAACTCGGCAATTTGTACCGCATTTAACGCCGCACCTTTACGGATTTGGTCACCACACAACCAAAGTTCCAAGCCGCAAGGATGAGAAATATCTTGTCGTATCCGACCTACTAATACTTCATCTCGTCCTGTTGCTTCTATTGGCATGGGAAAATAGTTTGCTGTCCAGTCTTCCACTAATTGAACGCCTGGAGCTTGACTCAAAATTTCCCTTGCCTCTGCTGGAGTCAAAGGCTGCTCAAATTCTAGGTTAATTGCTTCTGAGTGCGCTCTTAGTACGGGAACCCGCACACAAGTTGCCGTAATTCGCAACTTCTGCTCGGAGAAAATTTTCCGCGTTTCGTTAACCATTTTCATTTCTTCCTCACAGTACCCTTGGTCGTTTAAGGGGGAATTGTGGGGAAATAGGTTAAACGCTAATGGGTAAGGAAAAACTGCTGTTGTTGGTGGTTTGCCTTCAAGTATGGCTTGGGATTGCTGCAGGACTTCTTCCATTGCCCTGGCACCAGCGCCACTGGCTGATTGGTAAGTAGCGGCAACAATCCGTTGCACCTTTCTCACTTGATGCAGGGGATAAACGGCAACACTCATCAAAATTGTAGTGCAGTTGGGATTAGCAATGATGCCAGAGTGGGAAGCAGCAGCAGAGGCATTTACCTCTGGCACTACTAAGGGAACTTCTGGGTTCATGCGAAAAGCACTGGAGTTATCAATTACCACTGCTCCTGCTTCTACAGCTTTAGGGGCAAATACTTTAGAGATACCACCACCAGCTGAAGCTAGAACTATATCTATATTTTCAAACGAGCGATCGCCCACTGCCTCTACTGGTATATCTGCCCCTTGAAATAGCAGCGTTTTGCCAGCGCTGCGCGGCGATGCTAATAACCGCAAATCAGCTACTGGGAAATGCCGCTGCTCTAGTAGTTCCAACAGTTCTGTGCCAACGGCTCCTGTTGCGCCCAAAATTGCTACACGATAAGATTCTTTCAAATTTAATTACCTCCAAACTTAAGTTTTATTGCTCGAATAATTTTTTTAAGAGTTGTAACTTAATTTTTTGTTTTTTTAAAATTTAAGTTGAATTCAGCTAATTAGATAATAGTGTTTTCCGATTTTCAAGAAAGTGAAACAATTTTTATAATAGCGATCGCGCCTATTGTATTCGTATTTATCTGAGAATTTTGAGAATATATGTAGGACTTTAGTCCAGGAGTTGGCACTTCAAGGGATATTAATTACGATCACATATTAACTTCCATCTTGTCATAAAAGTGAGGATGAAAGCTAAAAGAGCATGGGGGCTGCGATCGCAGGATAATGTACGAATGTGCAAAGGCACTGGGCATCAGGTAAGTTGTGACCACAAACACCTACGCTCAAACAGTGTGTAGGTCAGAAGTAGTTTACCAGGGGCATTGTTTCATAGTTACCAGTAAAGAAACCCAGTTACAAACTTGAGAGAGCAGCGTTTGCAGCATTCGCGCCAGGATTTGCTTACCTCGATTTCCAAGCGAAAAGCTAAACCAAGAACTACTGCTACAATCGAAACCACGTTAGTGGCACAATCACGATAGCATAGCATCTAGTGGCTGTGTCGCTGTGTCTAGTGACTAGAAAAAGCTAGTTATTAGGTCACTCATCACTTCCATAAACGACAACTCAAAGAGTGCCAAGTATATTCGAGGGATTGGGTAAAAGTAGTGAGTTACCTTAGTTCAGTAAATGCTTGAGCTTCACTAGTGTCAAAGGGTTGGACGAAAACCTCAGACATAGGAAGCGCTTCGCGCGGAAGCGCTTCAAAAAATAGTTCGGAAATATAAATACAGCAAGTAAAGCAAGATGAAAGTTACCCAGGAAAAACTTCCCGCCAGTCAAATTGGACTGGAAATAGAAATTCCACCGGAAAAATCCCAGCAGAGTTACGAGCAAGTAATTCAAAACTTTAGCCGTGCTGCCAACATTCCTGGGTTTCGTAAAGGTAAAGTACCTCGCCAGATATTGCTGCAGCAGCTAGGCGTAAGTCGCGTCAAGGCAGCAGCTCTAGAAGAGTTGATTCAAGATGGCCTTAATCAAGCCATTAAGCAAGCAGAAATTGAGGCAATTGGTCAACCTCAACTGCGCACCTCTTTTGAAGACTTAATTAGCTCGTTTGAACCTGGAAAACCGCTGACTTTTTCAGCTGCTGTAGATGTAATGCCAGAGATAAATCTGAGTCAATACAGTGGCTTGCAAGTCCAAGCGGAGGAAGTGACACCAGATCCCGAAGGTGTAAACAATGTTTTGGCAGAAAATCAAACCGAAAGGGCGACATTGATTCCCGTCGAAGGACGTTCAGCGCAAATCGGAGATGTAGCAGTAGCGGATTTTAAAGGTTATCTGGTAAGTGAAGGCGAGGAGCAAGCCGAAGAACCAGAGGAAATTCCGGGGGCTTCAGCAACAGACTTTCAAGTGGAAATACAGCCAGGGCGCTTCATTGAAGGCTTCGTTGAAGGCGTAGTAGGGATGAATCCAGGGGAAAGCAAAGAAATAGAAACACGGTTTCCTGAAGATTATGCCCAGAAAGAGTTGGCAGGTAAAGCAGCTAAGTTCAGCATTACATTGAAAGAACTCAAAGAAAAAGAGCTGCCAGAACTAAATGATGACTTCGCCCAAGAAATCAGTGAGTTTGAAACCCTAGAAGAATTGCGTTCTTCCTTGGTATCGCGTTTTCAAACTGAAGCGGAACAGCAAACGAAAACTAATAAGCAGCAAGCGCTATCGGATGAATTGCTTAAGCATCTAGAAGTTGACTTACCCGAAACTTTGATCGAGCAAGAAGTAGATGCCTTGCTCAGTCAAACAGCAATGCAGTTGAGCAGACAGGGAATTGATATCAAGAAACTGTTTACCAAAGAAATTATTCCCCAAATGCGGCAGCGATCGCGCCCGGAAGCAATCGATCGGCTGAAGCGATCGCTCGCTTTGCAAGAAGTGGCTAAACGGGAATCGATCAAAGTTGAACCAGCAGAAATTGAAGCACGAGTTCAAGAGCTAATGCAGCAATATTCCGGTCAAGACATCGACCGCCAAAGGCTGCGAGAAGTGGTAGAAGAAGAACTTGTGACTGAAAAAATCATGAATTGGCTGGAAGAACACTCTACTATTGAACTCGTACCGAAAGGTTCTTTGGCAGCTGGTGATTCTGAGCAACTCGAAGCGGAAGAAATTGCATCTGCTGAAGAAGCCACAGTACCTACAGATGAAACTACCACCGAAAATCCAGCACCTACAGAAACATCTCAATCCCAATAGTAGTGAGTAGAAAGTAGAACTATGAAGTATGAAGGATGAAGTGTGAAATGAAAATTTATCCTTTATCCTTCATTTTTTATCATGTTCGCCTTTCTCCTTAGCACTCAACGCCAGTTTACTTGCTTGGGGAAACCCGAACCGTGTAACTGGCTCCCCCTCACCACTAACCACTAACTGATAAGGCATAATAGTCAACAGATAGCGGAGCTACTGATTCCTATTGCTGCAAACAGCTTTAAGCTAAGCTTTATGCACCGCGTCCAGTCCCACTTCTGGAAAACTGTTGTTATATGCTCGTATCACAGTCTTTACACGACCCATTCAGCAGCTACCATCAGCTAAAAATTAACTCGTCGCTCAGTAGTCCCAGCAACATTGTGCCAATGGTGGTGGAACAATCAGGCATGGGGGAACGTGCTTTTGATATCTACTCCCGCTTGCTGAGAGATCGAATTATTTTTTTGGGAACTCCGGTAGATGACGCTGTTGCCGACTCGATTGTTGCTCAATTGTTGTTGCTACAAGCAGAAGACCCAGAGAAAGATATTAACCTATATATCAATTCTCCAGGCGGTTCAGTCACAGCAGGAATGGCGATTTATGATACAATTCAGCAAATCGTTCCTGATGTTGCTACCATTTGTTTTGGATTAGCTGCTAGTATGGGAGCGTTTCTCTTAGCAGCAGGAGCAGCTGGTAAACGGATGTCTCTACCTAGTGCTAGAATCATGATTCACCAACCACTAGGCGGGGCGCAAGGACAAGCAGTTGACATCGAAATCCAAGCTAGAGAAATTCTCTATCATAAACGTAGATTGAATGAATTGCTAGCTCATCATACGGGTAAACCATTGGAGAGAATTGAAGCGGATACTGAACGGGACTTTTTCATGTCGCCAGTAGAAGCGAAAGATTATGGATTGATCGATCAAGTCATCTCCAAACAAAACTTACCTCGTGTTGAAGCAGTCACACAGTGAAGTAAGAGGCTTCTTATGTCCCCTAAGTACGACTCCCATTTAAAATGTTCGTTCTGCGGTAAATCGCAAGAGCAGGTGCGGAAATTGATAGCCGGGCCGGGAGTCTACATCTGCGATGAGTGCGTCGACTTATGTAATGAAATTTTGGATGAGGAATTACTGGACGCTAGCAATCCTGCGCCACAACAGCAGCCACGTCCAGAACCTCCCCAAAAACGACGCAACCGTGCCAGCATCTCTTTAAATCAAATCCCCAAACCGCGAGAAATTAAAGAGCATCTAGACGAACACGTTATCGGTCAAGACGAGGCAAAGAAAGTTCTATCAGTCGCTGTATATAATCACTACAAGCGATTGAGCTTGGTACAATCTAAAAGTAGTGGCAAAGCTGCCCAAGAAGAGGTAGTAGAGCTACAAAAATCAAATATTCTCCTGATTGGACCCACAGGTTGCGGCAAAACTCTGTTAGCGCAAACTTTGGCAAAAATTCTAGATGTGCCGTTTGCTGTTGCCGATGCCACGACACTGACCGAAGCGGGATATGTTGGCGAAGATGTAGAGAACATATTGCTCAGGCTGCTCCAAGTGGCTGACTTAGATGTAGAAGAAGCCCAAAGGGGTATTATCTACATTGATGAAATAGACAAAATTGCCCGCAAGAGTGAAAATCCTTCAATTACCAGAGATGTTTCTGGAGAAGGTGTACAGCAAGCTCTGTTGAAGATGTTGGAAGGAACGATCGCTAACGTACCACCTCAAGGCGGGCGGAAGCATCCCTACCAAGATTGTATTCAAATCGACACCAGCAACATTCTGTTTATCTGCGGCGGTGCCTTCGTTGGTTTGGAAAAAGTAGTAGATCAAAGAATTGGCAAAAAGTCAATAGGCTTTATTCAACCTGGAGAAGGGCAATCTAAAGAACAACGGGCAGCAGATGTCTTGAAGAGTTTGGAGCCGGATGACTTAGTGAAGTTTGGTATGATTCCAGAGTTCATTGGGCGGATACCAATGGTCGCGGTAGTAGATCCTCTGGATGAAGAAGCGCTGATGGCAATTCTGACCCAGCCTCGGAGTGCATTAGTCAAGCAGTATCAGAAGCTGCTGAAAATGGATAACGTGCAGCTGGAGTTTAAACCAGAAGCCCTCAGAGCGATCGCCCAAGAAGCCTATCGCCGTAAAACTGGTGCTAGAGCCTTGAGGGGAATAGTTGAAGAACTGATGTTGGAAGTGATGTACGAGTTACCGTCGCGTAAAGACGTGGATCGCTGCACAGTTACGCGCGAGATGGTAGAAAAACGCTCTACAGCAGAACTTCTGGTGCATCCATCCTCAATACCAAAGCCTGAATCAGCGTAAAATGAATTATGAATTGTAAATTATGAATAATGAATGATGAATTGAATACCCAGCGTTCATCATTCATTATTCATCGTTCCGCACTCATCATTTAGATGTCATATATTCAAGTTCGTGGTGTCGATCATTACTACGAGTGGATGAAAACACCAGGGGATGGTTTAAATAAACCAGTCATGGTGTTTATTCATGGTTGGGCTGGTTCAGATCGATATTGGCAAAGCACTGCTAGGGCGCTTTGCGAACAATTTGATTGTTTGTTATACGATCTGCGGGGGTTTGGGCGTTCAAAAGGCAAACCTACCATAACTGAAGCAAGCTTAGAGGTTACAGAAGCAGAATCACCACAAAAGCAAAAGGCAGCAATAGCAGAGTTGACTTACGAGCTAGAGGAGTATGCTGAAGATCTGGCAGTTTTGCTGGATGCTTTAGAGCTAGAGAGAGTATACCTCAATGCTCATTCAACCGGAGCATCTATTGCTACATTTTTTCTGAATCTCTATCCAGAGAGGGTGGAAAAAGCAATTCTCACCTGTAGCGGCATTTTTGAGTATGACGAAAAGGCATTCACAGCCTTTCATAAGTTTGGTGGTTACGTAGTCAAATTTCGCCCCAAATGGTTGAGTAAAATTCCTTTTGTTGATCGGATGTTTATGGCGCGATTTTTACATCGTTCCATACCAGCCGCCGAACGTCGTGCTTTCCTAGAGGATTTTTTATCAGCAGATTACGATGCTGCTTTAGGCACGATATTTACTTCTGTGAGTAAGAAAGCAGCCGAAGTGATGCCACAGGAGTTTGCTAAGCTGAGCGTGCCTACACTATTGGTTGCTGGTGAGTATGACAAGATTATCCCAGCAAAAATGGGGCAACAAGCAGCAGCAAAAAGCGATCGCGTTAAGTTTGTCATGATTCCTAAGACATCTCACTTTCCGATGCTGGAAGATCCTGCTACTTATTTGCAGCAGGTGCGGGAGTTTTTGGAGAACTAGGAGTTAAGGGCGAGTGTAAATGCTGAATATATCATTCAGCATTCATCATTCATCATTTAATCCAAACCTAATTCGTGTTTAAGTGCATCGATCGCATTAGTAGCAATGAAATTTTCACAGCAAACTAGCTGGGGTGGACGAATAATGTGTTCTCTAGCAGCTTGTATAGCAGCTTTTACGGTGGCAAAACTAGCGCGATCGCTAATAATCAATTGAGCGCTTTTAACTAAAGCTTTCAGTTTATAAACATCTACTGGTTGAGCTGTTCTCACCAACAAATCGCTTCCTCGTAGGCTGTAGATAATCACTTCTGCGCCTCTGAGTAAACCAGAACTCAAGCTGACAATGCCGACACAATTACCTTTGGCTAATTGTTTGAGCAGATGAATTTCTTTAGAGTAGTCGTAGACATCTACGGGAATGACCCGGACTGATTTCGGCGCGGCAATCCCTTCTGCTACGCCAAGAAAATAGCGGCTTGTCACTACTGTACCAGAGGGAGTTTGCTCTAAGATTGCCGCTAATTCCTCTAATGGTACTAGCTCTACTGGTACATCCAATGATTGTTGCAGTTCATCCACCATTAACTTACCAGCACCAATGTCCTCAGTCGGGACTGTAACCAGTACCTGAGCGCTACAACGCAACCGCCAGTCAATTTCTGCTGAAAATAGTTCTCGCGCCGAATTGAGCGAACAGCCAAGTTTGAGCAACTCTTCCAAGCTTTGTTGCACTATCTTATCAGCTTCGGGATATTTTTCTAGAATCGGAGAATGAGGTTTAGCTCGACCCTCAAAAGCTTGAATGCGGACGTAGATACCAGAGCCAGCAAGACTTTCGACAAATCCATCTTCTTCCAACTGGCGGTACACTTTGCTAATTGTATTGCGATGTAAACCAGTTTGAATCGCCAAGGCGCGGGTGCTAGGTAGTCGGTGCCCTGGGGAAAATTGTCGTGAAGCGATCGCATAGCGAATTTGATTCAACAACTGAGTTGAAGCGGGAATATCACTATCTGTCTGAATATGAAACTGAACCATTACTTAAAACTCCAAGGCGATCAGAGCGGTAAATAGCATCTAAATAATCTCCAAGCAAAATTATTTACTATATGAGATTTGGCAAGTAGTAGACTGCTGCGAAGTTATTGATAATTTGATCGGGTATAACATTTTTATTGGCTACACATAGAACTTAGAATCCTAAGATACAGCTAAAAATCTCATGGTTAACCAAGAAATTCGCGCCACTAACGTCAAAGTTCCGCAGGGAAATTTAGAAATTGACGCTTATCTAGCAATACCATCAGATCCGGGTACTTACCCAGGTATTGTGGTGGTGCAAGAAGTGTTTGGAGTCAACGCTCACATTCGGGAAGTGACAGAACGAATTGCCAAAGAAGGGTATGTAGCGATCGCCCCAGCAATTTATCAGCGCGTCGCCCCTGGTTTTGAAGTTGGTTATACTTCTGAAGATCTGGAAGTTGGGAGGAAATATAAGCAACAAACTGTAGCTTCAGAGCTATTAGGGGATATTCAAGCAGCGATCAACTACCTCAAAAATCTGCCCGAAGTTAAAAAAGATGCTATTGGGTGCATTGGTTTTTGCTTTGGCGGTCACGTTGCTTACCTTGCCGCCACTTTAACCGCTATCAAAGCCACTGCTTCTTTCTATGGTGGTGGCATTACCACAGAAACACCAGGAGGCGGATCTCCTACTCTTACTAGGACACCAGAGATTACTGGCACTATCTACCTCTTCTTTGGCACAGTAGATTCTTTTATCCCCAACGAACAGGTAGATGAAATTGAGGCAGAGCTAGAAAAACGCCACATACCCCATCGTGTCTTTCGTTATGATGGAGCAGATCATGGTTTTTTCTGCGACCATCGCGCTAGTTACGATCCAGCCGCAGCAGCTGATGCTTGGGAGAAAGTCAAACTGCTATTTAAGCAGCAACTCCAAGTCGCTTAATATACCAATAACAAATTTTTGCTGAAAAAGGTGAAAAGATAGGCTAAACGATCAATGCTGAATTATGAATAGTGAAAAATTTATAACTTATTATTCCTAATTCATAATTTTTTCCAAGCCACTCACTCCTCACGCTTCAATCAAATCGCAACCACTGTTTATCACTCATGAAATCTGATTCTAAAATTTCTCAAGCCGCCAATACATCGTTTTCGATGGAGGATTTTGCCCAAGCCCTAGAAAAACATGATTATCAGTTTCAGAAAGGGCAGGTGGTACGCGGTAAAGTGTTTCAATATGAAAACGATGGTGCGTATGTAGATATTGGTGGCAAATCCGCTGCATTTTTGCCGCTCGTAGAAGCTTCATTGAAACCACTAACAGCATCAGATTTATCTACGGTACTGCCTTTGCAAGAAGAGCAGGACTTTCTGATCGTTCGGGAACAAGATGCAGAAGGCCAGGTAACACTTTCACGCCGTCAGCTAGAAATTCAGCAAATCTGGGAACGCTTGGCACAAATGCAAGAAAACAACCAGACGGTGCAAGTACGGGTAACTGGGACGAATAAGGGTGGTGTGACTGTAGACTTGCAGGGTTTAAGGGGATTCATTCCGCGATCGCATTTAGTTGAGCGTGAAAACTTGGAAGCACTAAAAGGCCAAACTCTCTCAGCCAGCTTTTTGCAAATCGATCCCAGTGATAAAAAGCTCGTACTTTCCAACCGCTTGGCAACTCGCTCAAGCAGCTTCAGTCAACTGGAAATTGGTCAGCTAGTGGAAGGTAAAGTTACTAGCATTCAACCTTTTGGTGTTTTTGTCGATTTAGCAGGTGTCAGCGGTTTGCTGCACATTAAGCAGATAAGTCAAAACTTCATTGCATCTCTAGCTTCGGTGTTTCAAGTCGGACAACCGATTAAAGCTGTGATTACTGACTTGGATGAAGGAAAAGGTCGAATTGCGCTCTCTACTAGGGTTTTAGAAAGTTATCCTGGTGAGATGCTCGAAAAAATGGATGAAGTGATGGCAAATGCCGAAGCGCGGGCAAATAAAGCTAAAAAGCTTGTTTCTGAAAGCTAAGGTTTGTCATTTGTCCTTTGTTATTTGTTATTTGTCAACAACTAATGACTAATGACGGCTAATTGCTTTTGACGATAGCTTTGTCTCAGTCTTTGCAAAGTATCTTCACTAAAAGCAAATTTAATTAACCCAATCAATTTTCCCCAGTTGTGTAACACCTCAATTGAAGGGGATTGGTGGAATCGAGCGGCGAAAAATTCTACCCAAAACGGCGGGACTTGGTTTTTTTGTTGCTGTCTTTGTCTTTGTCTCCAGCGCCGCCGCCACAAAGCAAAGTCTTTATCCGTCGGTGGCGCTACTCCTAATCTAGGGGGAAAATCGGCATAACTGACAAACCGACTTACACCTCTACCACGAACATATACAATGTGCGCCCAGCGTTCGACTGAATATATCTCTTCTAGTGCCAGATCGAACATGATGGCGGCTGCTTGTTTGGAAACAAAGCGGGCAAGTCGGTGCAGGGAGTTGGTGTTTCGTTGTAGTGTTGATACCATAGATATTACTTCCCATGTTCTATGTGGTTTCTTCCCATGTTGTGCGTGGGATATTTGTGAAATTAGCGATCGCCTTTCAGTTTCCTACGCCAAAAGGCGATCGTTTTTTAGGATATAAATATTAAACGATTGAATTCAATCAGTTGTCAATACTTAAATGGGGTTGATCCGGCTAAGAATTCGAGAATTTGCTGACAAGAAGGGTTGGACACTTAAAGATGTTGCCGATCGTTCAGGTGTTGCTTACAGTTCGGTCAGAGCTTATGCACGTTCACCAGGGCTAGCAATGGTTGACTTCACTTCTATTCAAAAGTTAGCCCGGACTTTTGATGTGATGCTTGAAGACTTGGTTGAGGTGATAGAGGAGTAGGCGATCATTTTTACAGTATAATCCTAACCGACTAATATAGGTCAATTGCACGTCAAAAAATTATGGGCTTGATTAGGTTACGAATTCGAGAGTTTGCTGCCCAAAAAGGTTGGACAATTAAGGAAGTGTCCGATCGCTCCGGTGTAGTTTACAGCACTCTGCGAACCTATGCCCGATCTCCCGGACTAGAAACAATAGATTTTACATCGCTGCGCAAATTAGCCCGGACTTTTGATGTAACGATTGAAGATTTAGTTGAAATTGTTAAGGAGTAGGCGATCGCACCTCTAAGCCAAAATCTGCGAAATCATCCGGTTAGCTTGCGACTCGTAGCTGCCACCAAATATATTAAAGTGATTGAGGATGTGGTAAAGGTTGTAAAGGATTTTTCGCTGTTCGTAACCTGAACCTAACGGAAATACTTCGTTATATCCGCGATAGAAAGCAGCAGGGAAACCGCCAAATAATTCAGTCATAGCGACATCCACTTCGCGATCGCCATAATAAGTTGCTGGATCGAAAATCGCTGGTTCCCCACTAGCCGTAAAAGCAGCATTCCCACTCCATAAATCGCCGTGTACCAAGGAAGGCTGAGGCTGCTGATTTGCCAGTAATTGAGGAATAGCGGCTAATAATCTTTCCTGCTGGGGAAAATGCCCGCCCCGTCGCTTAGCTAATTGAAATTGATAGCCCAAGCGATGTTTTGCGTAAAATTCTGCCCAATCTGCTGTCCAAGTGTTAATTGGTGGCGTAGAACCAATCGTATTTTTCATCTCCCAGCCAAAACCTTGACTACTAGTATGGGAGTGCATCGCCGCCAGTTGTCGTCCCATTTCTTGCCAAGAAGAGTTTCCCCCACTACCCAGCTCTAGCCATTCCAAAACTATGTAGGCAGAACTAGCTACTGTACCCCAGCAAATCGGTTTGGGTACGCGGATAGTAGCTGTTGTCAGCATTTGTTTTAAACCCAGTGCCTCAGCCTCAAACATGACAACTTCAGATGCTGAGTTGAGCTTGACGAAATAGCTGCAATTGCCATCAGTGACAGCATAACCTTGATTGATACAACCTCCACTCACAGAGCGGTGGCTATTTACAGAAAACTCTTTTTCTGTCACTTTAGAAATATGCTGGGCGATTTGTGTCCACATGACAAATAATTCGTAATTATCTAGCCCCTGATTAAGCTGGTTTGATTACAACTGCACCGTAGGCTATTGGCGATAAATATTTTTGGGCGGCTGCTAGTAAGTCATTTGTTTCTAAAGCTTGAATCTTAGCTGGGTAGTTAAGGGCGGGTTCCAAGCTTCCTAACATCGATTGATAGTAGCCATACAAGTTAGCGCGATCGCTCGGTGTTTCATTGCTAAAGATAAACCGATTTGCAACTTGGGTGCGGATGCGGGCGATTTCTGATTCTAGTATGGGTTCAGTTTGCAGCTTGTGGATGTGGTCGGCGATCGCTGCTTCTACGATCTCCAAATTTTCCACAGGCAGTTGGGCTGAAATATAAAACGTCCCCTGCAACCGTTGAGTCATGTTGCTTGCAGAAATCTGAGTAACTAAACTCCTCTGTTCTCTTAGATCTGCCTTCAACCTAGATGTCCTACCAGATGCCAAAATTGCCGCCAACACATCCAGCGCATAAGTATCACTGAGTTGATTCAACCCAGGTACTCGCCAAAGCATCATTAGCCGTGCTTGCTGGAGGCTATCATCTACAAATTCCCGCCGGACAATTTCTGTAAAAGGTGGTTCTGAGGCGCGAGTTGAAGGTTGTTGGCCAGAGGGGTGAGAAGTACTAGCTGCGGTAAATCCAGTTTCTACAATTTCGATTAATTCCTCTTCTGGCAGATTGCCCACAGCTACAGCTGTAATTGACTGGGGTTGATACCAAGTGGCGTGGAAATCGCGCATCTGCTGGGCTGAAACCTGGGAAATCACGTCAACTGTTCCCAGTACTGGGCGGCGATATGGCAACTGGTCAAACGCCGTTTCAATTGCTCGTTGGAAAGTACGGCGATTGGGATTATCATCACTGCGGCGAATTTCTTCTAAAACTACCAATCGCTCAAGTTCAAACGCTTCATCTGGAATCAAACAATTGAGAACTACATCAATTTGCAGTGGTGCTAGAGAGGCAAAATCTTTAGGGGCAGTGGTGATGTAATATTGGGTATAATCTTGGCTAGTTGCAGCATTGGTAACAGCACCCCGCGCTTCAATTTGGCGCTCAAACTCACCAATGCTCAGCTGCTGGCTTCCCTTGAAAACCATATGCTCTAAAAAGTGAGCCATGCCGTTGATGGCGTTCGGTTCTATTGCAGAGCCAACATTGAGCCATAAACTGAGATTAACAGCGTCGACTGGCATTTGCTGTGCGACTATTGTTAGACCATTTGGTAATTGTCGCAATGTCGGAGCTTGGATTTGAGGGAATTTTAGAATAGTTGCAGCCATTGATGCTACTAAATGTACCAATAGTTCTTTTTTATCTTAACGAGTTGTCATAACCAGCGCTTGGCTGCAAGTCATTTGTTCTTTGTCGTTCGTCATTTGTTATTTGTCGAAAACTAATGACTAATGTCTAATTTTTCTTAAAAAAGCTGGCTATAAATTATAAAAATATTATAAATCTATCTGATGAATTTTCATATTTTCTCTCGCTCCCCAATCTTTTGAACGCAAACAAGCGCGAAAATAATTACGAATAAATACTGTTCACTTGACTGCTTTTTACAGCTAGGCTCAAAGAAATTAGCGTGTAATTAGTCAGGAGTATGCAGTTGCAGATAACGAAAGAGTCATCTAATTTCAGTCGGGAATAGGTGAATTACAGAAAAACACGCTCTGAGTGTAAGTTCGCAGCCAGGGCAAGTAGGGGTGTGGTTATGATAGTAAATGCAATTGTGCTTTGAGCAAGGCTCCCAGCAAGCGCTATCGCACTCAACATCAATCCTAGAGCAATGATGTTGCAGACGACAAGAATGCCATACTAAGCGCGAAAATTATGTCTAGTTCCTAAGCAGAATTCGGCAATATTGTATTTTAAAATACAAATAATTTCCCAACATAGATGATGCAAACAGTAGAAAGTGTGGTTTTGCAGATACTCAGGCGAGGATCGTCTATCCTTGATGGAGAAATTTGACAGCAGTTTTACCAAATCTCTGATATGGAAGCATCTTTTGAAATAACTTTGCAGATGGTGATTGCTGTCATCGCAGGGATCGGCGCTCAGGTATTAGCTGAATACCTGAAAATTCCCAGCATCGTCTTTCTGCTACTGTTTGGCATTGTGCTTGGTTCTGATGGCATTAGTGTATTGCATCCCCAAGCGCTAGGTGCTGGACTAGAAGTGATTGTTGCTCTGGCGACAGCAGTGATTTTGTTTGAGGGGGGTCTGAACCTGGAGTTGCGAGAACTAGGTCGAGTTTCAGGCAGTTTACGCAACTTAGTAACAGTGGGAACGCTGATTACATTATTCGGTGGGAGCATGGCAGCTCATTGGTTGGGAGAATTTCCTTGGGCGATCGCTTTCCTGTATGCTTCCTTAGTTGTGGTCACAGGCCCAACCGTAATCGCGCCCTTACTTCGGTTAATCAAAGTAGACCGACAAGTCGCCACCTTATTGGAAGGAGAAGCGGTTTTAATCGACCCAGTAGGGGCAATACTGGCTGTTGTGGTGCTAGACACAATTTTGAATGGCGATACTGACCCCGTAGCAGCAATTAGCGGTTTAACCTTGCGCCTGGGGATCGGCGGTAGCATTGGTGCTGCGGGTGGATGGTGTCTAGCGTTGATGTTCAAACGCGCTCACTTTATTTCCGATGAATTGAAAAATTTGGTTGTACTGGCTGGGTTATGGGGATTGTTTGCTCTAGCTCAATTCAGCCGCAACGAGTCGGGACTGATGGCGACAGTAGTTGCTGGAATGGTGCTGGGTTCTTCTTCGCTTCCAGAGGAGCGATTGCTCAGACAATTCAAAGGTCAGTTAACTATTCTCGGTGTATCGGTACTGTTTATTTTACTAGCAGCAGATCTATCAATTGCCAGTATCTTTGCTTTGGGCTGGGGTAGTTTATTTACTGTATTAGTATTAATGTTTGTAGTGCGCCCAATCAGTGTGGGCGTGTGTACCTTAAATAGCGATTTGAACTGGCGACAAAAGTTGTTTTTGTCTTGGATTGCACCAAGGGGAATTGTTTCAGCCTCCGTTGCTTCTCTATTTTCCATTTTCTTGACGCAACGAGGAATCAATGGTGGTGATTCGATTAAAGCGCTTGTTTTCCTGACGATTATTATGACTGTTGTCTGTCAAGGTTTAACAGCTCGATGGGTTGCCAGTTGGCTGCAAATCACGTCAAAAGAAGCAACGGGAGCTTTGATTGTTGGTTGTAATCCTCTGGGGTTATTGATTGCCCGTTTGTTTCAAGAACGGGGAGAAGACGTAGCGATGATTGATACAGATCCGGAAGCTTGCGAAAAAGCTTCTGGGCAAAATTTTCGAGTTTTCTTAAGCAGTGCTTTGGATACAGCCGTTCTGGAAGAAGCCGGACTGGCGAAAATTGGAACTTTTCTGGCAATGACTAGTAACGGTGAAGTTAACTATGTCCTGGCTCAAAGAGCTGTAGAAGAGTTTAAGCCACCACGAGTTTTAGCGGTTTTCCCCCGGGCTGGACAGGCTAATACTCTAGGAAGTAATAATAAGATCGATCAAGCTTTCGTGCCAGACTTAACCCTCAAGACTTGGAACGACTATATTAGCGATGGACGAGTGAAGTTAGGATCGACTACACTTGATGAGTCGGGATTTGCTTTTCAACAAGCTCATTTGCAGGCATTGATTTTAGCTGGGGAGTTAGTGCCGTTATTATTGGAACGAGAAGAACGGCTGCAAGTTTTGCCTGCTACAGAACAACTGCAACCAGGCGATCGCTTAATTTACCTGTTGCACGATCCCAGACCTATACTATTAAAGCGTTTATCTGGAGCAAGTCAATCAACTCGTTTGTCGGTCGAGAAGTTACCGGAAGTAGAAGAAGTACCTATTCCGGCTGCTAGTCTAGATCGGCTTTCGACACCAGGAGTCTCTTCAATTAAAGCTCAAGGCGTTTGAATTAATTCACGATCTTTTTCTTCCTGCAACTTGGAATTCGAGTCTGTTGTTGCGACAGGTAAGCTCATTTGTTTTTCTTGCCACAACAGACTTGCCAGATGAACGATAGCCAGCAGAATCGCACTAATAGAAATTATATAACTGTGGATCGTATAAAGGTGTTCCACCGTCGTGGTGTTTACACCGTTACCGCCAGTGAGGAAATCTCGGAGCGTACCACCAATTACTGGTATGGCTTCGATAGTGCTTAGCTCGATGCGGAAGCGCCAGTAGCCGATTTGACTCCAGTCTAGGATCATCGCTGTCCAGGCAAGGGCGATCGCATTTAAAATTAACAGAATGTTGGTTATCCAACCAGTTAGCCAGCTAGTAATGAATTGTCTTCCCAGAAACATCACCACCATTTGGATCAGCGCCACGCCGATTAATAGATTTCCAGCCAGATCGTGCAGACTATGAATTGCTAAGCCATTGGGAACTTCAGTATCAATCCATTTCAAGGCTTGATAAGCCCCGCCTGCCACTGGTTCGTAGTAAAAAGACAATAAAATACCAGTAATAATGGCGATCGCACTCAGCGTCAGAAGAGCGACGGATAAAATTGTTGCAGTTCGCCGCAGGACGAATTCATAGGATAGATTTTTCATCGATAACTCTGCCCAGCACTTATCATAATGTTTACTTTTCTTAATATAATAACGAAGCTATTAATGCATTAGTTCTTTCCGCAGGCGTATATATATAGGCAGAAGGCAGAAGGCTAAAGAAGGTTAAAGGCTGAAATTTCACACTTCATCCTTCACACTTTCTCTGGAAAGACGTAGCACTGCTACGTCTCTACTCATCCTTCACACTTCATCCTTCACACTTCAAATAAGACACCCAAGATGGTATAATCTGGGGCGAACCGTACCAAAGTCCCGCAGCTTTGGGGGAATGCTTCACGCCTTCAACAACTAAATTTTCTGCTTCTGCTAAATGAGCTGTAGTAATGGGAGTAATACCATCACCCCAGCAATTACCTTGTCCGCAGGTTAAGCGGTAACTGCTGTAAGCAAGCCAGCTACCCCGCCGCCGTTCGCCGAAAATACTTTTACCAGCCACACATACGTAACGTACATTAGGGTAGAAAGCTCCAGGGTAGTTGTTATTGACAAAATCAAGATTCCAGCGCGTCCAGCGTTCCTGACTAGTATGGGGAGTTCCCAGGGTTATGAGAGTTCTAACCTGGGGGTGAGCTGACCAGATAGATGGTTCTACCTCACCGCGTCCTAAGTAAGGCTTTTCTCCCAAATAGATGCGAGAGATCCAGCCTCCGGCTGAGTGACCGATTAAGTTAATTTGAGAAACGTTGTATTGCTGTAATACTTGCTTTACCGTGCGATCAAGTAGCTGCAAAATTGGTGTTATAGGTCTTCCGCCCAAAGTAGGGAACCAGTCCCGACGGCGCAGTGGTACAGTTACCGTCGGCAAACCCATTTGTTGTAAAGATTGTTCGAGTTGGCGGTAGGCGATCGCGCCTTCCAAATATCCAGGTAAAATTACAGTCGGTAACATTTAGGAGCTAGGGGCTAGGGCATAAGAAAATTATGAATGCAGCAATGCGATCAGGCTGAATTTATCATTCATAATTCATCATTTATCATTCATCATTCTTTTCCGTGAACATCGGCATTTTATACGGTATCAGTGTCGGCCCTGGCGATCCAGAATTAATTACGCTTAAAGGACTGCGATCGCTGCAAAAAGCCCCAGTGGTTGTCTTTCCGGCTGGAATAGAAGGTAAACCAGGAATGGCACAGCAGATTATTTCCCCTTGGCTGAGTCAAGAACAATACCAACTTGCTTTAAAGTTCCCTTACGTGCAGGATATGGCAGTACTAACTGAAGCATGGCAATTAGCAGCCGAGCAAGTTTGGAAGTATTTACAAATAGGTCAAGATGTGGCTTTTGCCTGTGAAGGAGACATCAGTTTCTATAGCACGTTCACTTATTTGGCACAAACATTGCAACAAATGCATCCCGAAGCAGTCATAAAATTAGTACCGGGGGTTTGTTCGCCAATGGCAGCTGCATCCCTTCTAGGACTACCTTTGACTATTCGTCAAGAACGCCTGGTAGTTTTACCAGCACTTTATCATGTAGGCGAATTAGAAGCTGTTCTAGATTGGGCGGATGTGGTGGTACTAATGAAAGTGAGTTCAGTGTATGAACAAGTGTGGAAAGTGTTGCAGCAAAGGTCTTTACTAAGCCAAAGTTGGGTAGTAGAACGAGCAACCTTACCGGATATGGTAACTTATGCAGACTTAAGCGATCGGCCGACACTTAAATTACCCTATTTCTCGCTTTTGATCGTGCAAGTGACGAGGAGCTAGAAGAGATCTGAATATCGCGCTAGGGAGAAATTTAACTTACCATCTACCACGTACCATCCTTAAGCTCTAAATTACCAATTACGTAGGGCGAACCCCAACTCGTGCAAGTATTACGAATTACGAATTACGAATTACGAATTATTTATGTCCTACTCGTCCTTAATTCAAGTTCTGCCCGAAGCTTGGCGTTCTTCTACTGCACTAGCAGCCCTAGCTTCTGTGGGAATTCATCTAGTACTCGTAGCCGTATTACCATATGTGCCGTTCGACTCCCAAGACCATCTGTTGCAGCAAACTGTTGGAGTTGTAGCGTTAACACCAGAAGAACAAAGTCGCCTGCCACAAATCGATCCAACTTTAGCTACAATTCCATCTACTGCTGCTAGCGGTCAGAGCGATCTACCGCCTTTGCCAGCACCAGGACCAGCTTTCCAGTCGGATATATTGCCACCTCTACCACCGCCAACACCCTCTTTCTTGCCGCCGCCACCGCCAATAAATGCGCGGGGTTACCAGTATCCCGTCAGTAATTCTTTGCCCCCGGCGCAAATTCCAACTGTTCCAGTACCTTTACCACCACCCCCCGAAAATCGTTCACTTATTTCTCAGTCTCCATTTAGTCAACTACCTCCACCAGAACCAAATCAAAATATCAGAACTCAGCAATTAACGCCATTACCACCCAACGCCATTCCTCCCAATCGGAGTTTACCTCCTACTTCTGGACTCAAGCCTGGTGAAGTCTCTCCACCACCACCTATTCTCTCTTCAAGCCAGCGGCAAAACACTACTCAAACACAAAATCAAGTGGCGATAAATAATCGCTCCTTACAGCAGGCTCCTCCCCAAGCACGATCTGGGCTTCCCGAACGGACTAAACAAGAACTGATAGCACGGCGGGATGCGATCCGCAGAGAAAGGTTAGCTGCCAACAAAACCGTTAATTCAGATAGTGAAAGAAATCAACGTCTGGCGGCGGCATTACAACGGCGACAGCAACAAAGTAGTAGTGCGGCTACCAATAGTCCCACAAGTGACACTCAACGTCTGGCGGCGGCATTACAACGGCGACAACAACAAAGCAGCAGTGCGGCTACCAATACCCCTACAAGTGACACTCAACGTCTGGCGGCGGCATTACAACGAAGACAGCAAAACGCCACTACTCCTCGCCCTTCTACTTCTAACCGACTATCTACAGCAACCACACAAACTATCGCCCAAATCGATGCCTTCAAGCAGCAGCAACAGAAAGTCCAGCAAGATTTTCCAACAGCAGCACTGCAAGCTCCCATCCGCTACAAAATTAAAACTTGTGACAAGCAACTTGATGGCGGTGTCGCTATCTTGGCAGCAGTAGTCAGTCCTCAAGGTAAGATTATCTCTGGTCCCGATCTCGTGTCAAAGAATAGCTCCATTGCTATGCGACGGGCTGCTAAAAAGTTTATAAAGAACTATCAATTTCCCAAAACTACCAACACTGTCAATCAACCATTTCGTTTGGATTTCAGTTACGACTTTGGTAATTGTCCTGTCACGACTCAACCACGTCGATCTAAGTCGTAATTTTCTCCTCCTACTTCGCCTTGCAGATCGAAGATTGCCCCTTGCAGCTTACGTATGACCGAATATTCTTCTTTTAGGGCTTTGCTGCACTCGTGTGCTGAGCGATTATTTCAACTGATTGATCGCTATAGCGGGGCGCGAGTGCTAGTAGTAGGAGATTTGACTTTAGACGAGTTTATTACTGGTCAAGTGGAAAGAATTTCCAGGGAAGCACCAGTGTTAATTCTGCGCCATGAAATTACTTTGCAAGTACCTGGAGGTGGTGCAAATGCGGTGTATAACTTGGCTTCGTTAGGGGCGCAGGTAAAAGCAGTGGGACTATTGGGAAAAGATGAACAAGGGCGATCGCTACGGCAAATTTTTGAGACATATAAAATTGATACTGAAGGCGTTTTGCTCGATCCAGATCGTCCCACAGTGACTAAGACTAGAATTTCTGGACACGCGCCTCAATCTGTGACGCAGCAAATTGTGCGTTTAGATCGCAAATCTGATGAATTGCCAGATCCAGCTTTACAGGTACAGCTAGCTGAGTATATTCGATCGCAAGTTAATGCAGTTGATGCAATTGTCTGCTCTGATTATGGTGATGGCATTTTAACTTTGCCAGTAATTGCAGCGGCTTTGTCCCATCAGAGGACAATTGTAGATACTCAGAAGCAACTAGGGCGCTATCAAGGAGCAACGCTGTTTACACCAAATCTGCCAGAAGCAGAAAAAGCGGTAGGATATGCCATCACTAATTCACAAACTCTAACTCAAGCCGGGAAAGACTTGCTGGCGCTAACTGGGGCGCAGCAATTGTTGATTACTCGTGGTGAGTATGGGATGACTTTGTTTGATCCTGCTGGTAACGAACAACACATCCCCGCTTTTAACCGCACACAAGTGTTTGATGTGACTGGGGCGGGAGATACAGTAGTGGCAGCACTGACGCTGGGATTAGTAGCAGGAGCATCGTTTTGGGAAGCTGCTGTGTTGGGAAATTTAGCTGCAAGTATTGTGGTAAGGCAGTTTGGTACGACTACGACGACAGCAGCACAGATGAAGGAGGCTTTACAGGTGTTGTTGGAAGGGTAAAATTAACGAACCGTCAAGATGCCAAGGATGCCAAGGAAAGATGGGGAGACAAAGAGACAAGGGGACAAGGGAACAAGGAGGACTTAGGGAGGAACTCCAATCTAAAATCCAAAATCCAAAATCCAAAATCTTAGTTACGGGTGGTGCGGGTTTTATTGGTTCTAATTTTGTTCATCATTGGTGTAATGCTTATCCCGATGACCGGGTGGTGGTGCTGGATGCACTGACTTATGCTGGAAATCGCGGCAATTTGGAGGGTTTGGAAGCAAAGGAAAATTTTCGCTTTGTCCAGGGGGATATATGCGATCGCTCTCTGGTTGATGAGTTACTCAAAACAGAAAATATTAACACTATTGCTCATTTTGCGGCTGAGTCTCATGTTGACCGCTCAATTATAAAGCCAGGTGCTTTTATTCAAACTAATGTAGTAGGAACTTTCACTTTATTAGAGGCTTTTCGGCAACATTGGCAGGCTAATGATAAGTCAGGGGAATATCGTTTTCTCCACGTTTCTACTGATGAAGTTTATGGTAGTCTTGGTGCTGACGATCCTGCTTTTACTGAAACAACGCCTTATACTCCTAATAGTCCTTATTCAGCATCTAAGGCGGGCAGCGATCATTTAGTTAGAGCTTATTATCATACATATGGTTTGCCGACAATTATTACTAATTGTTCTAACAATTATGGTGCTTATCAGTTTCCAGAAAAGCTGATTCCTTTGATGTGTATAAATATTTTAATGGGTAAGCCACTACCTGTTTATGGAGATGGGCAAAATATCCGAGATTGGCTTTATGTTGGGGATCATTGTAGTGCTTTGGATGTAGTTATTCACTCTGGCAAACCAGGGGAAACTTACAACATCGGTGGTAATAACGAAGTTAAAAATATCGACTTGGTTAAGATGCTATGCCAACTGATGGATGAATTAGCTTCTGATTTA
Source organism: Leptolyngbyaceae cyanobacterium (assembly GCA_036704105.1). Lineage (GTDB taxonomy): Bacteria > Cyanobacteriota > Cyanobacteriia > Cyanobacteriales > Chroococcidiopsidaceae > Chroococcidiopsis. Next base: position 57,244 of record DATNQH010000139.1, read on the forward strand.
CCTGTATATCCTTCGCATCAGTTAATTACTTTTGTTAAAGATCGCCCCGGACATGACCGGAGATATGCTATTAATCCAACTAAAATCAAAACTCAACTAAATTGGATGCCCGCAGTTACTGTGCAAGAAGGGTTAAAGCAAACGGTTGAATGGTATCTGAGTCACCGCGATTGGTGGGAACCCCTACTTTCTGAGGAATATAAGGCTTACTATCGTCAGGTTTATGTCAGCTAACCGAGGGATATTCACTCGTACATCTCAACCTAAAAATTTCCCCGCGTACTTGGCGGTTCGTATTCCTATCCGCTAACTACATAAGGCAAAGTTGTATAGAGGAAAACTCCCACTGTTGCGATCGCCAATACTGCCTGAATTAAATTCCCTACTAAAGAACCGACAACAATTCCAACACCAGCTTTTAAGGCTAAATTTAGGTTACGCCGATACAGATATTCTGCTAAGATTGCCCCCAGTAATGGCCCGATTAGAATACCGAGTAACGGGCCTCCAAATGGTAGTGCAGGCAAAAAACCGAGAATTCCGAGAAATAAGCCCGCAATCGCGCCTATTTGCCCCCATTTACTTGCTCCAGCTCGTTTTGCGCCCCAGTAGGTAGCCAAAAAGTCAATTCCCACACTTAGCAACAAAACTGCGATCGCCACAATTAAAGGTACAGTCACGCTACTGAAGGAACCTTGCACAACTCCCCAAATTATAATTGCCACTAAAATCAAGCTAGTACCAGGAATCCCCGGTACAACAGCCCCGATAATTCCAATCGCCATTACGGCAACTAGTACCCAGTAAAGAATTAACATACTTGTTTAGTAAGTAGGGTGTAGGGAAAATCACTCCTTCGTCGCCACTGGCCACTCGCCACTCAAATAACTACTTAGGGTGACATCTAGCTTTTCTGCTATTCCAGCAATCCAGGTTTCATCTTGCTTGGTATAACTACGCGGTGCATTCGCCCCTAAAATTAACGCGCCTTTTTCACCAATTGGTTGACAAATTACTCCTTGAGTATTCTCTGGGAGATAATCGAATTCAAACCGCCCTGGATAAATTTTCAAATCCACCAGATATACAGGCTTGTGAAGTTCCAATACTCGCTGCAAAATTGCTCCTGGTTTGACTTGTGATTTGTCGGGTAAGATCCCGCGACGAAGGAGTATTTTTCCTTGATAAAAAACCAAGAGCGATCGCGTCACTGTATTAGTCAACAACAAATGCGATGCCCAAGCTAGCTCAATTCTGACTGGTTCGGGCAAATCTGGGGCTAGCTCAAACCTTTGTTCCCCCACAAGTTCGACAGCATCAGGCGATCGCGGTGCTACTTGCTGCCATAATAAACCAGTCAGAATCAACAACGCACTCAAAATCACGCCCAGCGCATCCGATCTAGCCTGAGTATCAGTCAACCCCGCCGTTAACAACCGATTAACAAGCAGCAAGATACCCCCTAACCCACCGACTACAATCGGTAAGCGCCGCAAAACTCGATTTGGATCGGATTTCGCCATACTTCTAAATGCTGAATGCTGAATGATGAATGCTAAAAAAAGTCATATTTCATAATTCATCATTCATAATTCATAATTCATTCCTCTCCTGGTTCAATAATCCGTTGGAACAGATAGCCTGTACCTCTAGCCGTCAGAATTAATTCTGGATTGCTTGGATCGTCTTCCAATTTTGCCCGCAGGCGTGAAATATGAACGTCTACCACTCGCGTATCAACGTGGCGCTCTGGTGTATATCCCCATACCTCTTGTAAAATTTCCGATCGCGAAAAAGCTTCTCCCGAACGGCTCACCAATAACTCTAGTAAGCTAAACTCCATTCCCGTTAGTCGAATCCGCTCGTCCCCTTTGTAGACTTGTCGCTTGTTGGTATCAATTTTTAAATTTGTCACCTGGATAACGCCAGAACTTGGAATTCCAGACGCACCAGTTTTATCTACTCGCCGCAATACCGAGCGAATGCGGGCTTCTAGTTCCTTGGGAGAAAATGGTTTTACTACATAGTCATCTGCACCTAACTCCAACCCAGTGATGCGATCGGCTACATCTCCCAGTGCTGTTAGCATAATAATTGGCACATCCGATTCTTTACGTAATTCTTGACACACGCCGTAGCCATCCAACTTCGGCATCATTACGTCTAATACCACCAAATCTGGATCTGCTTTGCGAAATGTATCCAAGGCTTCTTCGCCATCAGCAGCTGTGACGACATCATAACCAATCATTGATAGCCGAGTTTCTAGAATGCGGCGAATGCTGGCTTCATCGTCTACTACCAGGATTTTTTCTTTATGGCTGTCCAAATTTCTCAACGCTCCTTAAATGAAAATTTTGAAGAATAAATTTTAGTACCATTACATTAAGATATTATCTCATTATGTGAATGTAAATTTCCCACAATTCCCACCATTCCTTAGTTTCAGGCTTTCTTAATATTTAAGTTGTGTGAATAAATTTAACATTAATAACTAATGGCTAAGCCTAAAACCTACTACGTTTGTAATGAGTGTGGAGCAGAGTCACCCCAGTGGTTCGGCAAGTGTCCTGCGTGTGGCACATACAATTCTTTGGAAGAACAAATCGCTTCTGCCAGTGGCGTACCTAGTCGAGGAGTAAGTTGGCAGACAGATCGTGCTAACGGGAAATCAATTGCCAAAGTAGCTAAAGCCCGCGCCTCTCTGACTTTTGACCAAATTAGCGATCGCCAGCTAACTCGTTGGGTTTCTGGATATGAAGAACTAGATCGAGTCCTAGGCGGTGGGATTGTTCCCGGTTCTCTAGTCTTGATTGGCGGCGATCCGGGTATTGGTAAATCAACTCTGCTGCTACAAGTTTCTAATCAACTCGCACAAAATTATCGCATCCTTTATGTTTGTGGGGAAGAATCAGGACAACAAGTAAAGTTAAGAGCTTCTCGCCTGGGAGTTACTAATCCTAGTAATATTTCTGACGAGGATGAGTCTGAAGACAAGCCGCAGCCACAACCGCAAACATTGCCGTCAAACGGACATACCCCAACTAAGTCAGGAAAGGATGCGGGTGCAGATTTATATGTTTTGCCAGAAACAGATTTGGAAGAAGTTTTGCGGGAAATCGACTCGCTTAAGCCAAATGTGGCGGTGATTGATAGTATCCAAACAGTATATTTTCCGGCTTTAACATCTGCTCCCGGTTCTGTTGCTCAGGTGCGTGAATGTACTTCAGCGTTAATGCAAGTGGCAAAGCGCGAAGATATTACGATGTTGATTGTGGGGCACGTCACTAAAGAAGGAGCAATCGCAGGCCCTAAAGTATTAGAACATTTAGTCGATACAGTACTGTATTTTGAAGGCGATCGCTTTGCTTCTCACCGTCTGCTACGAACTGTAAAAAACCGCTTCGGCGCAACTCACGAAATCGGTATCTTTGAAATGGTAGACCGAGGACTGCGGCAAGTCACCAACCCATCAGAGATATTTCTGGGCAATCGCGACGATCCGGCACCAGGAACAGCGCTTGTGGTAGCCTGTGAAGGAACTCGGCCAATCGTGGTAGAACTGCAAGCTTTGGTGAGTCCGACTAGCTACTCCTCGCCGCGACGTTCTACCACAGGAATGGATTACAATCGTCTGTTGCAAATTTTGGCAGTATTGGAAAAGCGGGTAGGTATTCCTTTATCGAAATTGGATGCTTATGTTGCTTCTGCTGGGGGATTGAATGTTGAAGAGCCAGCAGTAGATTTAGGAATAGCGATCGCCATCGTTGCTTCTTTCCGCGATCGAATCGTCGATCAGCGTACTGTATTAATCGGTGAAGTCGGATTAGGTGGACAAGTGCGCCCAGTTTCTCAGATGGAACTACGATTGAAAGAAGCTGCCAAGTTAGGTTTTAAGCGGGCAATTGTTCCCAAAGGACAATCCTTCCCAGAGGTAGATTTAGAAATTATTCCAGTAGCTAAAGTGATCGATGCCATCATCGCTGCTATCCCGCCACAGACTTTCTCAGAATCGGACTTATCAGAAGAAGAAGATTAGCGATCTTTCAGCGCTGTCTGGGCAAGATAAATTTAGCGGACAACTGAAAATAACAATCATTGCCAGCTACTGGTTTTGATGTTAGACAGGATAGATAAAAAAAATAGGAGTAGCGATGGCAGATCGGTCTGAATTTCTCTATCCCCGCAGTCGATACTATGGCAAGATCAAGCCAGAAAACTTGGTTTTTAATGCCAATTTGCAAGAATTCGCCCAGCAAGTAAGCTACATCTGTAATTTAGAGACAGCAGGAAAACTTTCGTCAGAAGAATCTTACGAAAAAATTCGCGCTCTGTGGAAGCAGCTTAAACGGTCGAAAAAGCAGCTAGGAATTGGTGAAAATCCTTTTGAAACAGATCAAGGGCAGCAAGGAAAGGATTAAAGCTCAAGCCACCCGCGTGCTTGAATTTTAGATTTTAGATTTTGGATTGTGAAAATCTTATCAATAAGTATTTTTAGCAATCCCCCGCTCTGAAACAACTGTTAGAAAACTAGGGCGTGTCATCAATTGAGCAAGATGACGATCGCTGCGAGGTAAATTGCACCGAGGAAGTTGACTGCCCGCTTATCATAGCGAGTCGCAATCGCTCGATACTGCTTGAGTTTAGCAAAAAAGTTTTCAATTAAATGC
>DATNQH010000140.1:0-4486 GCA_036704105.1 Leptolyngbyaceae cyanobacterium
GCATTTAATTGAAAACTTTTTTGCTAAACTCAAGCAGTATCGAGCGATTGCGACTCGCTATGATAAGCGGGCAGTCAACTTCCTCGGTGCAATTTACCTCGCAGCGATCGTCATCTTGCTCAATTGATGACACGCCCTAGCGTTGATGGGTAGTGAATCAATCAAACTCCAACTTAACCGCAACCATGCACTACTAATTGTTGCAGTTGATCTTACTACCAGCGATTGGGAAGAGGATTTCCTCGAAAATTTCATCGCATAAGAAGAGCGGTGTCTGCTGCGCCTTGAGAGCTAACAAACACCCAAAGCTGGTATTTAAAGGCATTACACAAGCAGCCCTCGCGTCGGAGCAGCTGATGAATGCACTTCATCAGCTATCTTTAAGATGGGCTAAATCTGCCGCTATTTATTTAGGATGTACCCTTTCAATCCCCCCGTGCGGGGAGCGCAAATTTTGGCGTTGCTGAATCAAAGTATGAATTAGTTTGGAACAGGGACATCCCAGAATTTGAGATAGTGTAGTAACAATCGGACCCTTGTGCCTCAACATTTCCTCTGATTTGGAATAACACAATGTCTTCCGATGCAATCGGGCAAGATAATGTCTAAACCTTGTGTTTTCTCCCTCCACCCGCGTCATGTAGGTCTTGCTAACAATCTGGTCTCCATCGGGAATGAATCCAGGATAAAAAGAGCAATTTTTAGCATTGGGAGCATTAGAGAAGGAGAGTGGTTACAAGAATACGAGTCTGATGGTTTAGGAGTTAGTATTGTTTCTTGTTGGGAAGTAGCTAAATTAGTAGAGAAAAATAGACTGATTTTACCTTTAGCTATCGATAAATGGCTTGCAGTAGCTTTGGCTTATCCTGGAGTACAGCTATTAGACTTGACAGTTCCGATAGTGGTTGATTCAACTCAATTAAGCGGGTTTCATAGCGATCCGTTTGACCAGATGATTGTCGCAACTGCAAGAATCTATAACTGTCCATTGTTAACAGTTGACGATAAAATTATTAACTACCCTAACGTGCAGACTCTCAAGTAGTGAAATCTTGAGATTTGGGAATTAATTTATGCTACTGGAATTAAATCAAATTATCGTTCCGCCTGGCCAGCAATTGTTATTAAAAAATGTTTCTTGGCAGATGTATGAAAACATTTTAGCAGAGTTGGGAGAAAGTCGGGCTGCTAAAATTAATTACTACCAAGGAATGTTAGAAATCGTGACGCCACTGCCAGAACATGAAGATGACAAAGTAATGATTGGTGACTTGGTAAAGGCGTTGCTTGAAGAACTCGATATTGAATTTAGAAGTCTTGCTTCCACAACTTTTAAAAATGAAGCTATGGCAGCAGGTGTAGAAGCAGATGACTGTTTTTATATCCAGAATGAAGCAAGGATTAGAGGAAAGAAGCGGCTAGACTTAACTGTAGATCCTGCGCCAGACTTAGCAATTGAAATTGATATCACATCCCGCACTCGTTTCAATAACTATGAGGCTTTGGGAGTGCCTGAGCTTTGGCGATATGATGGGCAAAGCTTGGAGATAAATGTACTGGAGAGCGGAAAATATGTTAAATCGAATACCAGCCGAAACTTTCCTCGATTTTCCCTAATTGATGTCATTCCGCAGTATATCGAACAGAGTAAAGTAGCAGGCAGAAATGCAACAATGAAAACTTTTAGAAGTTGGGTAAGAGAACAAATAGCAATAGGTTAGTTTTTCCCATTCTACTTTATAGCTCAATTGAGCTATGCTATTGGAGTATTTACAGTAGTAGTTAGTTACTTTTTCTAAATTATTCCAATATTGACTAGTAATTATTTATTTGCATAAAATAATTAAAATTTATAGATGATCTACGGCAACCGTTTCACAAAAAACTTGATTCTATAGCTAATGGAGGCAAGGGAAACTGTTACGTTGCCGTCAAACTCTGTAGACTAGTTATTCCTGCTATTGCAAGATACTGTATTGCATCGTCTTACAAAAGTGGAGACAGAACTGATGAGGGAGTCCAACGCCTGAGAGCAGAGTTTTTCGCTCTCAGGCAACAACAGGAATAGCATAAAGACCTATTGGCTAACGCGATCGCATTCTTTCAGGGCTGTGGGTAGGCAAGCAAGCACCCTCGTACAAGCGAACCAAGGCCGTGATTGACCGCTTTATAATTGTTGGTATTAGATAAACCGTGAAGATTATGAATTTTATTTCACACGCTAGTTGGCAGCAGTACCCTCTTGACCTTGCATACCTTACATAACACTGCACTTGTCACGATTCACCATGTGGCTTAAAGTTCTTCCACTTCATCTGACAAAATTCGCTCGTTCATGCAATCTTTAGCTTTTGGCGATCGCTTTTATAGGAGAATTCGGTTAAATCTAGCAGGCACAAAACTCATCCTCAAAAGCAGCGGTTAATCAGCCAAACTCAGGCGAGCCGCAGTCTAATTTTTTCTGTTCTCAAGAAAATGTATTTATTGAGATATTACTATCTCCACAGAGGGTTTTGTCACTGTCTGCATCTGGAAAACCCGCCAATTTTGCTGCAACATCTGTTGGTACTCGGATAGATGGGTTTTCACCTACAGCAATTGCTTCTCTGAATTTGCTGCCACTCGCCCACATTGTAAGAACAATAGGATACTCGTAAGGACTATTAGTATTCACTCCAACAGCACCACTAGCAGCTTTAAATCCAGCATCGACAAAATCATTTGCATGGCTAGCCCCGTAGCAAGCAGTAGAGTATAAAAGCCTCAATTTCTTATTTATTTTATGGCCAATAAGTTCTTTTTTAAGGTCTGCGGTAGATACATTCCCATCAGCAAACACTAGCTTTCCTTTTGCTCCGTGTAAATGCAAAATAACATCAATAGCCTTGATTTTTGGATCTGCATCAAAAGAGGAAAGTTTGTTGATAAACTCAGATTTTGTTGCTTGATCTCCAGTGAGCTTCTCGTAGTTACCATATTGTCCAGCAAGAAGTGTATCTGCTAAAGCTACGCCAGAAGTATCTAAAAAATTATACAAATCTTTCCACTTTTGATCGCCTCCATGAACTAAATTACTTATTACCAGTAGCGCCCGCTTATCTTTATTGTCATTGTTAATTGTCATAATTTTCTCCGTAAGTTGCAATCGCTGTTAATTTGTGCCTGTTTTAGATGCTTGAATCACAAAAGTATGTTGTCGAATAACAAAGCAAATAATTCGTTAACCGACAATATTGTTTTTTGCATCTTAAGCACGAAACCTACACTTCCATAACGCAGACCAAAAGCTTAATCAAGCCCCTCTACTTGGACTACTAGCAAAGTTCGCTTTGGTTTACAGACACGCGCTTGCGCCCAAGATAAAGACCGTTGTTAACCACTTGCAATATGCCTTGAGCCTTTGCGCCATTGTCTCCGGCAAATTCCAGGGCAGCCTTTTGTGCATCAGCGTCAACGATTTGCCATTGACCTAATACTTGATGATCTGCGCCGCCACTACTGGCGCTAGCCCCATCGACATCTCCAGACACCCGTGAATTCGATTTGTAAAGAATTTGACCATTGTTACAGAAGTGAAGAGATTCCTCGACTGCCAAGCCCACAAAACCACCACCGCCAGAACTAGATTCGCTCCAAGTGTGTACTAGCTTATTTCCAGCTAGAACCTGCTTCCACTCTTGAATGAGACCAGTTTTACCATCTTTAGACTGTTGCGCTAAGGCATTGCCAGATGCCAGAACAACCATAGTTGCCGTGAATGCTACCACAATTTTTAGATTTTGCATCTTTTGAAGGTGTAATCTTATACTCAACCAAAACTGCTGTTCAAAACTCAGATGCATCGATTAAATCATGAGTATTTCTGGAGAAAAAGCTAGAAATAGTCATTACTTTTGGTATAGAAAAAGTCAGATTAGCGATAAAAACCTTTAATATCTTCTTAATCAAGGAGCGAGCAACAGCTCATTTATATCCTTGTCACCCACACAAGCAATGAGCCTGCGATCGCCTCTTACTAGGCTCAGTCTAGTCTAGGAGCAAGAGTCCGCCTCAAATGATTACTGGTGCAAAGCCAAAAAGTCAATGTATCCAGTAAAACAATCCGGCGAATGAGATTGCAAGCGGTAAATAACAGTGATTTAGGCAAAAATAACTTACATAATGACTGTCGAAGCAGCACTCTTTGTCATAGACGTAGCTCTTAAACCGGAGAGTTAGAACAACCTTCAAGAGCTAATATTTCGCTCCTCTTGGGAAGGCAAGACATATCAAGAGATTGCAGCCAGCTCTGGCTATGACCCGGAATATATTAAAGATGTGGGCTTTAGACTTTGGCAGTTACTCTCAAACGCACTGGGAGAGAAGATCACTAAAAAGAATTTTCAATCAGTGCTGAGACAGCGTGCGCAACAAATTCATTTATCGAGCGCACCATTTGTCTCAAACCTAAGAACGAGCGCCAACCGACGGCAAGACTGGGGAGATG
>DATNQH010000141.1:0-5970 GCA_036704105.1 Leptolyngbyaceae cyanobacterium
AAAAGATTTTGCAGCTGATGATATAAGCGGGAGGTTCGCATGGTTTAACTGTTGGGTGTGGTAACTTTTACAGTAAACCGAAAACGCCCTTCTACCAAGGGCTGAGCCTCCCTCCCCCTTCAGTTTTGTCAGTCAACCAGGAATGCCCACTATGCTCCATGCTAGCCATTGAGTGGTTGTGATGAGGCGATGTTGTGGTTTGTGCTTCTTTAGACTCAACTGATGACTTGCAACCTTGAACGAGTAACAAGGTTGATAAGAGCAATTTAGTAACAAAAAATTTCATTTTTTTCTCAGTTCAAATTTACTTTTTAAAGGTAAAACGACCGTTCACTTTTTCACCTTTAATATCCGCATTAACTTTCACCTGATACTGTCCGGATGCCTTTCCAGAAAGCAAAGCTGTATAGTGTTTTCCTTTTGCATCGTATGCGAAGGGAATTGTCTTTTGAGTGCCGTCAGGCATTTGAACTTGAGCCGTTACTTTGGCATTAGGTATCGCTTCGTGGTTATCACCTCTTTGCAAAAAGAAATCCATGTGGGTTTCATTAGCTTCTGTCTCAGACAGGAACTCTAAATGATACTTACCTGATTCTACAACTTGACCGCCTTGATTTGAACTTGGATGCTGACTGATTAGCTTTGTGTTAGCTGTATTTTTTGATAGATCGGATAAATTGGCATGAGCAGCTTGGTTAGTGTTAATACAAGCTCCTGAAAATAGGATTACCAGGCTGGCAAAAGCAACCAAATTTAATTTCATACGTTCCTTTTTTTGAATTTTTACTTGTGTCTATATACTGAAATAATTAACTTTTGAATCATTTTAAACTCTTACTTCTACGACACCTGGATTAGAAGCTGGTAAGTTCTGCTTGGGTAACAAAATTTTACCGAACTTTGCATACAATGCAGGCAAAACTATTAACGTCAATACTGTAGAAGTAAACAAACCACCTAGCACAACTATGGAAAGCGGTTGCAAAATTTCTTTACCGGGGCCACCTTCCATAACTAAAGGTGCTAAACCCAAAGCCGAGGTAAAAGCTGTCATCAAAATAGCATTAAGTCGCTCCATCGAACCCTTGATTAAAACTTCTTTTAAAGGTAAACCTTGAGCAAATTTATTATTGTAATTATCTACTAATAATAAACCGTTACGAGTCGCCACTCCAAACAAAGTTACAAACCCAACTAGGGAGGCAATAGAAACAATTCCTCCTGTCAAAGCTACGGCAATTATTCCCCCTACCAATGCCAAAGGCAAATTAATCATAATCGTTGCAGTAGAGGCAACAGATTTAACTGAAAGGTACATAATAACTGTAATAACCACAAAAGCAATAACACTAGTAATTAAAATATTTTGTGTTGCTCTTTGTTCTGCTTCAAATTGACCTGCGTACTGAATATAGTAACCAGGTGGGAACTGCACTTGCTGCTTAACTTTTTGTTGAAGTTCATTGACTACTGAGCGCAAATCTCGATCGCTTACATTAGCAGAAACAACAATTAGGCGGGAAACATTCTCGCGGTTAATTGTATTGGGTCCAGTCCCGGAGTTAATTGTGGCAACTTGTGCTAAGGGAATTTTATTACCACTAGGAGTATCGACTAACAAGTTGCTAATATTATTCAAGTTTTGTCGTGCTTCTGGCTTTAACCACACAACTAAGTCAAAGGTTTGCTGCTGTTCCAGAACTTGAGACACTACTCTACCATTAAGTGCAGTTTCAATAGTTTCAGAGAGTTCTCCTACTGTTAAACCATATCGACTAGCTGCGTTACGGTCGAATTTAATTTGAATTTGTTCGATAGGTACTTGGGGTTCGAGTTGTAAATCTACAATCCCCTCAACCGTTTGCATAACATCATTAACTTGTCGTCCCAAAGTGCGGAGTTGTTCTAAGTCTGTACCGAAAATTTTAATTGCGATCGCACTTCTTACACCAGATAATACCTCATCCATTCGGTGAGAAATAAATCCGCCAATATTCGGCGCTACCCCTGGTAATTTAGCAAATTCCTGGCGTAGCTTCTCTAAAGTCTGCGTCCGGTTTTTCATTCCCTCTGCGCTTAACTCTATATCCAAATGCCCTAAATTAACTCCCGCTGCATCAGCATCTCCAGGCGCACGTCCCGAACGCAATTGCACGTAGGGAAATCTGGGATCATTTTTAAGTGCATCTTGAATTGCTCCTCCAGCGCTATTTGTAGCCTCTAGCGATACACCGGGATATAGCAGCAGGGTATTGACCAAAGTTTGCTCCTGAAACTCTGGTAAAAACACTCGTCCCAAGGAAGGAGCAATTACAACCGCAGCGATGGAACTTGCGACGGCGAGGGTAATGATAATTGTAGAACGATGAATTGAAAAAGTTAAAAGCGGATGATAAAGTCGCTTAAAAAATCTTGCCACCGGGGGTTCTCTTTCGGGCAAGCGACCGTAAGGTAGTAAGATAGCACATAAAGCTGGAGTTACTGTTAAGGCGATCGCACTAGAAGCCAGTACTGCTGCTAAATAACCCAACCCCATCGGAATAAAAATGCTACCTTCCACACCAGCTAAGGCAAAAACTGGGGAGAAGACGACTATTGTAATTATGGTGGCTCCAAATACTGAGTCGCGCACCTCCTGACAGCCATCAAATACAACCTGCAAAACCGGACGAGGGTGGGGAGAATATTTATTTTCCCGCAAGCAACGAAAGACATTTTCAGCATCGACAATTGCATCATCAACAGCTGAACCAATTGCTACTGCTAACCCTCCCAAAGTCATCGTATTTAAACCTTGTCCCAGCCAATTCAACGCCAACACTCCTAACAGTAAAGATAGGGGAAGAGCCGTGAGACAAACAGCAAGGTTGCGCCAATTCATCAAAAACGGAATCAGGATAATGGCAACGATAATACTGCCTTCGACTAAAGCTTCTCTAACATTTTCAATAGATGAATCTATATAATTTTCTTGACGAAATGTAGTGGTGACTTTGATATCTTTGGCTAAGCTTGTTACAAGCTCTGCCATTGCCGCTTCAACCGCACGAGTGACAGTAGGAGTATCGGCAAGAGGCTGTTTATCGACTGTGATAATAATTGCCTTTTGACCGTTAAAGCTGCCATCTCCGCGTTTGATTCCAGCACCAATTTGCACCTGAGCGACATCTGCTATTCTGACAGGTGTGCCATTACGGGCGGTAATTACCGATCGCTTTAAATCTTCAATAGATTCAATTCTGCCAATTCCTCGGATTAACTTTTCTCTGTCAGGGCTGATTAAATAACCACCAGGGGCATTGACATTTGCAGCAGTAGCAGCTTTGTTAACGTCCTGCAAGGAGACATTAAAAGCTTTCAACTTTGCTGGATCTACTAATACTTGATATTGCCGAATGTCGCCACCATAGGCTAATACTTGACTAACGCCAGGGACAGCCAAAATTCGATTTGTCACCTGCCAATCAACAATCCGCCGCACCTCCATTAAAGGAGTAGTTTCAGAAGTAAAGGCATATTGCAATATAGTACCAACAGGCGAACTAATAGGAGAAATTTGCGGTGTTTCTACACCTTGAGGTAATTTATTTTGAGCTTGTTGCAATCGCTCTGTTACTAACTGGCGAGCTTGATAAATATCAGTTTCCCAATTAAAAATAATTTTGATAACAGAAATTCCGGCTGCACTGGAAGAACGTACCGCCGTAACTCCCGGAGTACCATTAATCGCACTTTCAATTGGTAAAGTGACTAGAGATTCTACTTCTTCTGGAGCAAGTCCAGGGGATTCGGTTTGAATTTCAACTTGTGGGGGTGCAAAGCTGGGAAAAACATCTAGTGGCATTTGAATTATCGTCCGCAAAATCCAAAACGTGACGATAATTGCACCTAGGATAACTAACCAACGACGAGCGATCGCCCATTTAATGATGGCGCTAAGCATTTTAGGAGTTATGATTTCTTAGCTGGGGGTGTAGAAAATTGCAGATTTTTACTTCTTGCTCCTAGCTTGTGACGATTCATTTACAGAAGGCATTCCAGCGCGAAAATCTGTTATAGATACGCGATCGCCTCGACCTTTGTCTGCGCCAACAGCAGATGCGATCGCACCCCCCCATTCCCTCCTGAAAGGGGGGACGCAAGGGGGGCGCGACGATTAGACCACAACGTTCCTGCTATAAAGGCTGTCCCTGCTATCCCTGCTCCTCCAGCTGCTCCAATTAACCACCAGGACATAGGGATGTTAGTTTTAGCTGTCGCTGTCTGTGGAAGTGCGAGGTTCTTTTCTCCTGCTTTAGGATTGCTACCTACCCGTAAAGACTGGGCATACAGTTGTGGCGCGCGTTGAGTAACTACCAAATCTCCCTCAAATAAACCACTCTTGACTTCAATCGTGTCTCCAGAAATTTGACCTAAAGTGACTTCAGCAGGCTGAAAAGCATTACCATTTTGGATATAAACAATTTGTTTGCCGTTCGCCTCAACCACAGCTGAGCTTGGAATGGCTAAGACAGCTTTCGGTGTTTGCTCTGTTAAAACTTCTATTTCAGCAAACATCCCTGGTTTCAGCGCTCTGCTAGAGTTATCTACTTCTGCTTTGACTGGCACCACGCGCGTTTCGCCTTCGACTATTGAGCCAATCGTGGTAATTCGTCCGGTAAAGGTGCTGCCTTGCTGGCTGGGAATTTTCACGCTTACCTGTTGACTGGGATTGATTTTGTCTAAATCTTTTTCGTAGATATTAGCGATCGCAAACACGCGGCGATCATTGACAATCGTCATCAGTTTGCCGCCTGCATCCTCGAATGATTGCCCTAGAGTGGCTTTGCGATCGGCAATCCTGCCAGAAATGGGAGCCGTCACTGTCACCAAATCCTTAGGATTGGCTTTTGTGCCAAGTTGTTGCAGCCGAGTCTGATAGGTGGCATTGCTGAGGCGGATGCGTTTTTGAGCTACTTCAACAGCTGAGCGAGCGCGTTTGAGTTGGGCTTGGGCTTCTAAAACTTCTTGACGACTAGCTGAAGCAGTGAATTGAGCTTTGCCTTCTGCTAGGTGAGCTTGCGATTCCAACATCTCGCGTCTGGGCAGCGCCCCTGCACTTACCAAATCCCGATCGCGGTCATACTGTTCTTGAGCTACCTTTAATTCTGTACGAGCTTGTTCTATATTTGCTGCTGCAATTTGCTGTTGGCGTTCTAAGTTTTCTTGAGCTAGCTTTAAATCCGCTTGCGCTTGCTGCAAATCTGCCTCACCTTCTGCTCTTTTCTCCTGAGATTCAACCCGCAATTCCACTAAATCGGGTGCGGCTAAGACAGCTACTCTTTGACCAGCTTTTACAAATGCACCAGGTTCGACTAACAGTTCGACTACTGTTGCTTGAGACAGAGGCGATGTCACTTCCACTTTTTGGTTGGGCAGAGTTTCAATCTGTCCGGTGGTTTTAATCCCAGCAGCCAAGCGCTTACGAATAACTGACTCGACTTTAATTCCTATGCGTTTTGCAGTTTGGGCATCGACCTGAATCGAGCCAGCAGCTTCAGTTGCTTCGCTTCCCGATTGAAAGTGTTCTCCATGTCCGCTATGAGCTAAAACAGTAGCTGGAGCAGTCATAAGGGTGAGGGTGAGGAAGGCGATCGCACCCAGGCGAGTGGCGAGTGGTGAGGGTGTCTTCGAGCTGCCTTGATAGTTGTATAAGTCAGCGATGCCCATGATAATAAATTTCCTCTAGTACCTGGTGGAATGTGGCTTCAGTTTGGCATTTTGAGTAAGTGTATATGCTTGCACAGAGCAGCCATAGCAATACACTAAAGGTTTATTCTTTCAGACAAAAATGAAATCAGGATGAAATTTTGATTTATACCTCATTTTTTTGAGATGAAATCATTTGTGTATTATATGGAAGAAAACTTATTTTCCAAGTCATACATATAAAAATGAAATTAGAATGAAAGCTTTCTCATGCTAGAGAAA
>DATNQH010000142.1:0-50107 GCA_036704105.1 Leptolyngbyaceae cyanobacterium
CCGTGCGGATCGAATTGCGCAGCCCCGCATCGAGCTCGGTCGCCGGCAGGAAGGTGGTGTCGAGCCAGCGCTGCACCACCCGCGTCGCGCCGAAGCCGAGGCCGAAGAGGAGCAGCGCAATGATGATGGCGGACATCGAGATCGTGACGTCGCCCTTCAATTTACTAACTATCGCTAATTAGCGTTAAATTTAGATAGGTGATCGCTGCTATATTCCAGCCTTGTTAAAAACTTTTAAGTTATATCTGAATATCTGTTCATATGTTATATTCAAAGAATGAACGAGTAGGAATAAAGCCATGACAACCGTTACTCAAATGAAATGTGCTTGCGAGAGTTGCCTGTGTGTTGTCTCACTAGCAGATGCTATTCAAAAAGACAGCAAGCCTTACTGTAGTCAAGCCTGTGCTGACGGTCATCCTCAAGGTAGTAGTGGCTGCGGTCATAGTGGTTGTGGATGCTGCTAAGAGTGTAATCTTTAAGTCAACAGCATCGACGTATTTAAAGGGAGTAGGAAACGCTTGATTTCCTACTCCCTAATTTATTTGTGAGAAAATGATGTGTGGCTAGGACGGTAATTACAGCATCCATAGAGGAATTGGGTAGGGGAATAGCTTCTATATATCAAACAACGATTGCACTTGAGGATTGAGTGTTGCTTGGAAAGGCATTATTGAAAGTTAGACGAGGTGAACGAAAAAAATCCAAAAGAGCGATCGCCCTACCGTCTCCACCACCTCCAGCACTAATATCATGAAGAATAAAGGCTGAAACTTTTCATCCTTGATCCTCTACCATAGTTCCTTTTTTAAAGATTTAACGCGATCGCCCTAAAACACCTGAAAGTCGGCAAAATAGATAACAGGTTAAAAATATATAAATTATCTAAACTCTAGTTCAAATTCAGCACAACCTCTGCTAAAGCATCACCTATGAATAGCCCCTTTCTCTCTCGTTTACACAGCCCCAATCGCCCTGTTCTCGTCTTTGATGGCGCAATGGGTACTAACTTGCAAACACAAGACCTCACCGCCGAAGACTTTGGTGGTGCGCAGTACGAGGGATGCAACGAGTATCTAGTTCACACCAAACCAGAAGCAGTTGCAAAGGTTCACCACGACTTTCTCGCCGCTGGCGCAGATGTGATTGAAACAGATACCTTTGGCGGTACATCAATTGTACTAGCAGAGTATGACTTGGCAGACCAGGCATATTATCTCAACAAGACAGCAGCCCAACTAGCAAAAAGAGTTGCTGCTGAATTCTCCACGGAGGAAAAACCTCGGTTTGTTGCTGGTTCGATGGGGCCGGGAACCAAGCTACCAACTCTGGGGCATATTGATTTTGACACGATGAAAGCTGCCTATGTAGAACAAGCAGAAGCGCTGTTTGACGGTGGCGTGGATCTATTCATTGTTGAAACTTGCCAAGACGTGCTGCAAATCAAAGCCGCGTTGAATGGAATTGAAGAAGTCTTTGCCAAAAAAGGCGAAAGACGACCCCTGATGGTTTCAGTAACAATGGAAACAATGGGGACGATGCTGGTAGGTACAGAAATCAGTGCCGTAGTCACAATCTTGGAACGTTTCCCCATTGACATTTTGGGTCTAAACTGTGCCACAGGCCCAGACCTGATGAAACCGCACATCAAGTATCTATCAGAAAATTCACCTTTCATCGTTTCGTGTATTCCCAATGCTGGTTTACCTGAAAACGTCGGCGGACAGGCATATTACCGCTTGACACCGATGGAATTGCGGATGTCGTTGATGCACTTTATTGAAGATTTGGGTGTCCAAGTGATTGGGGGTTGCTGTGGGACACGGCCAGCACACATCGAACAAATGGCAGAAATTGCCAAAGACTTGAAGCCGAAAGTCAGACAGCCTAGCCTGGAACCAGCAGCAGCATCAATTTATAGTACCCAGCCCTACGATCAGGATAATTCTTTCTTGATTGTAGGAGAAAGGCTTAACGCCAGTGGTTCCAAGAAGTGCCGCGACTTGCTGAATGCCGAAGATTGGGACGGACTGGTATCAATGGCAAGGGCGCAGGTGAAGGAAGGCGCACATATCCTTGATGTCAACGTCGATTACGTGGGACGAGACGGCGTGAAGGATATGCACGAGTTGGTGTCTCGTTTGGTAAATAATGTAACATTGCCTTTGATGCTCGACTCCACTGAATGGGAAAAGATGGAGGCGGGTTTAAAGGTAGCAGGAGGTAAGTGTTTACTCAACTCCACCAACTATGAAGATGGAGAACCGCGTTTCCTCAAAGTGTTGGAAATAGCGAAAACATATGGTGCTGGTGTAGTAGTTGGTACAATCGACGAAGAAGGAATGGCAAGGACGGCAGATAGGAAATTTGAAATTGCCCAACGTGCCTATCGTCAAGCTGTGGAATACGGGATTCCCGCCCACGAAATCTTTTTTGATACCTTAGCCCTACCAATTTCTACTGGGATTGAAGAAGACAGAGAAAATGGTAAAGCGACAATTGAGGCTATTAAGCGCATTCGTCAAGAATTGCCTGGGTGTCACGTAATTTTGGGTGTTTCTAATATTTCCTTTGGTTTAAATCCAGCAGCGCGGGTAGTGCTGAACTCGGTGTTTTTGCATGAAGCGATGGCTGTTGGTATGGATGCGGCTATTGTCAGCCCGAATAAGATTTTACCATTGTCAAAGATTGAGTCAAGACATCAAGAAGTCTGTCGCCAACTGATTTATGACGATCGCAAGTTTGAAGGGAATGTGTGCGTTTACGATCCCTTGGGAGAACTGACAACGCTGTTTGAAGGAGTGACGACAAAACGCGATCGCAGTCTTGACGAAAGCCTTCCAATCGAACAACGCCTTAAGCAGCACATCATCGACGGCGAACGCATCGGCTTAGAGGAACAGCTACAAAAAGCGATGGAGAAATATCCCCCCCTGGATATTATCAATACTTACTTGCTTGATGGCATGAAAGTAGTAGGGGAATTGTTCGGTTCGGGACAAATGCAACTACCTTTCGTCTTGCAATCAGCGGAAACCATGAAAGCAGCGGTTGCTTATTTAGAACCGTTCATGGAAAAGTCAGAAGGTGGTAATAGTGCCAAGGGAACCTTTATTATCGCCACAGTTAAAGGTGATGTTCATGACATTGGTAAGAATCTTGTGGACATCATCTTGTCAAACAATGGCTACAAGGTGATTAACCTGGGCATCAAGCAACCAGTGGAAAACATCATCAATGCTTACGAACAGCACAAAGCTGATTGTATTGCCATGAGTGGGTTGCTGGTGAAATCCACTGCTTTCATGAAAGAGAATTTGGAGATATTTAACGAGAAAGGAATTACTGTCCCGGTGATTTTGGGTGGTGCGGCGTTGACTCCCAAGTTTGTGCATGAGGATTGCCAAAAAACTTACAAAGGTAAGGTGGTTTATGGCAAAGATGCCTTCTCTGACTTGCATTTCATGGATAAGTTGATGCCAGCAAAGTCTGCTGGCGATTGGGATGATTTCCAGGGATTTTTGAATGGTGCTGCTATAACTGAGGAAGCGTCACAGAATGGTCATAAAGAGCCTGTAGCGGCAGTTGAGGAAAAAGCACCTGCTGAACCAAAACAGTTAGATACAAGGCGTTCTGAAGCTGTGGCGGTGGATATTGAACGTCCTACGCCGCCTTTCTGGGGAACTAAGTTATTGCAGGCGAACGATATTCCTTGGGAAGAGATATTCTGGCATCTGGATTTGCAAGCTTTGATTGCGGGACAATGGCAGTTCCGCAAGCCGAAGGAACAATCTAAGGAAGAGTATCAGGCTTTCTTGAATGAAAAGGTGTATCCAATTTTGCAGGGGTGGAAGCAAAAGATTGTTGAGGAGAATTTGCTGCATCCCCAGGTGATTTATGGGTATTTTCCCTGTCAGGCTGAGGGGAATAGCCTGTATGTTTACGATCCAAAAAATGTAGAGACGTTGCACGCAACGTCTTCACAGGAGATAGCAAGGTTTGAGTTTCCCCGTCAGAGGTCGTTGAGGCGGTTGTGTATTGCTGATTTCTTTGCGCCGAAGGAGTCGGGGATTATTGATGTGTTCCCGATGCAAGCGGTGACAGTAGGTGAGATTGCTACTGAGTATGGACAAAAGTTGTTTGCTGCGAATCAGTATACGGATTATCTCTACTTTCACGGATTGGCGGTGCAGGTGGCGGAAGCTGTGGCGGAGTGGACGCACGCCCGAATTCGGCGAGAGCTGGGTTTTACTGCTGAGGAACCGGATAATATTCGGGATATTTTGGCACAGCGTTATCGTGGTTCGCGGTATAGTTTCGGCTATCCAGCTTGTCCGAATATTCAGGATCAGTATAAGCAGTTGGAGTTGTTGGGGGCTGACAGGATTAATCTACATATGGACGAAAGCGAACAGCTTTATCCCGAACAATCTACGACGGCAATTATCGCTTATCACCCAGTAGCTAAATACTTCAGCGCTTAACTTCACCCCTTACCTCCCTCTTTGTTTACCAAGAGGGAGGAATAAACTCTTGATTTTTCCACGCACTTAATTGGCAAATCCCAGAAGCAAGTAGATATTACCAACCAATTGTGGTATTGCGTAAGTATTAAAGCGAACAAGACCATGACAGATGACATCATACAGTATGGTCCCAACCCTTGTAATCCCTATCCGCTTAAGGACTACAAGCGTTTGTGTTTTCTAAAAAATATTATTAAAAATCCCAATATCATTGTAGGAGACTACACCTATTATGATGATTTTGAAAATCCTGATAATTTTGAGAAAAATATTTTATACCACTTTGATTTTATTGGCGATAAATTAATTATTGGTAAATTTTGTGCCATTGCCAGCGGCGTAAAATTTATTATGAATGGTGGCAATCATCAGATAGCTAGTTTCACCGCATATCCTTTTTCTATATTTGGTAACGGCTGGGAAAAAGCCACCCATAAAACTTTTCCTTATAAGGGAGATACTGTTATTGGCAATGATATCTGGATTGGCTATGAAGCATTAATTATGCCAGGTGTAAAAGTAGGCGATGGGGCAGTTATTGCAGCTAAAGCTGTTGTCACTAAAGATGTCGCTCCCTACACTATAGTTGCAGGTAATCCAGCAAAGCTAATCAGAAAACGATTTGATGATGAGGTGATTCAAACTCTGCTTGAACTGCAATGGTGGAATTGGGATAGTAAAAAGATATCAGAAAAGGTTTCAATTCTTTGCAGCGATAATTTACAAGCTATCAAAGACCTTGTAAAAATTGAAGATAACTAGTGCTTAAACTTAGGGTGGGGGGTATTCCATCTTACTTGTTACCAATTTAGTAGGTAGGTGGGCATTGCCGGGCTACATCTACATAGTAAAGCTAACGCGCCTTTACCTCATCTCGTAATATCTACTGGGTTACGAGAAACGTACTCTACAGTAAAAACTACTTATGAGAAACATCATG
Organism: Leptolyngbyaceae cyanobacterium; assembly: GCA_036704105.1. Lineage (GTDB taxonomy): Bacteria > Cyanobacteriota > Cyanobacteriia > Cyanobacteriales > Chroococcidiopsidaceae > Chroococcidiopsis. Next base: position 5,467 of record DATNQH010000142.1, read on the forward strand.
CAAGCATACAAACTCAAGGGTAAAGTCGATGCCGCAGGTAATTTATTGATTACGGAACCTGTGAAAATGCCACCTGGTGATGTGGAGGTGATTGTCTTGCAGACAGTTGAAGTAGTTGCTAGTTCTATAGATTCCAAAACCGAGTCACAATTAGAGACACCTAAGAGAAAATCTAGGGTAAAAGCATTTCAGGGTTTATTTGAAAATGCTCCACCCGTTCCACCAGGCTTCGATCCAGACCAAGCCAAGTGGGAGTCTTTGAAAGAGAAGCATAATCTGTGAAAGTCTTGCTTGACACTAATATTATTGTGGATGATGCTCTTGAAAGAGAGCCTTTTTGGGAAACAAGCGAACAAGTTTTATTACTGGTTGAACAAAGCTTGAGGGTTATATTTCTGCTTCAACTTTTAGTGATTTGTATTACATCATCCGTAAGGCAAGAGGTCGAGTTTGGACGCTTAACTATCTAAGGCAGTTAATCACATTTTGTCAAATTGCTACTGTGGATCAAGATGCGAGCGCAATGGCGTTAACTGCAAATTTTAGTGATTTTGAAGATGCGATTCAATACAGCACTGCTGTAGTAAATCAATTGGATGTAATTGTTACGCGCAATTCTCAATATTTTCCTGTTACAATTCATCGAATTTTGACTCCTCAACAGTTAATTCAAGAATTCACAAATTCGTAGGGTGGGCATTGCCCACCCTACATCTACTACAGAGAAACACCCAACTGTGACTCGGAAACCCAAGTACCGTGAAATCCATAAGGCACTCGCTGGGGAATTAACACCCGCGCCACAGGTTCGCCAGTCATATCTTGGGCATTCACTATCACTAATTCAGAAGTATCCTCAGTGGTGTCGTGGACATAAGTTATTAACCAGCCTTCATCCTCTTCAGTTGCACTAGGATGGGGTGCAAATACAGCTTCACCGCCATAGCGTCCCTTTCCAAATTCATGAGTTTGGGATTTACCACTGCTAAGGTCATATTTAATTAAACCGTCGAACAGGGGCATGGAACTCTTAGCAGATTTTGCAATGTAGCCATATCGGGTTTTTTGCCCTAATAGCTGTTCGTTGACGCGGGGAAATTCCCCAGGTACATCGTCTAGCATTTCTTCGCGCACAGCGCCCGTTTTGAGGTTAAACCGCCACTGATGCAAGCGAGGAATATTCCCATCAGGATCGGGTTGTGTGTCTTCAGTCATCAAGACAGTAGTAGAATTCATGCGACAGGCAATCAGTACTACTTCGTCACCTTCTTCATAGGCGTTGAGGGTATGGAAGATGTAGCAAGCAGGACTTTCAAACCAGCGGATGTTGCTATTATCGCCCCACCGGGGAACAATGCCAAAGCGACTGGGGCGATCGCTCTCAAACATCATTAATGGTTCTCCCCGCCGCATTCTTTCCCCGCTGAATGTCAGGGGCAAATCCATAAAAATCGTGTAGTTTTCGGTGATGGCGAAACCGTGCATCATCACCGCCATCGGTAGTTCTATTGGCACTGTCCGCAACAACTCGCCTTCAGCAGAAACTATGCTGTATTTCAGGTAAGGTGGCGCGAATGAGTAGCCAAAAAACATCATTTCGCCTGTCACTGGATCTACTTTGGGATGGGCAGTGAAGGCAGAAACTAGCTTGCCATCATATCTATATTCGCCAACTGTATCTAATTGGGGAACTTTAATCGCGTGAGGCGCGCCGCCTTCCCAGGTAGCTAACAATTGCCCGTCGTGCCATACAAGCGCAGTGTTAGCAGGATTTTTGCCGAAATTGTAGGAGTTGTCCTTCTGTGGTGGTTCCAAAATTCCACTCCAGACAGCTTTACCTGCTTGTTGTTCGATGTTCCATGCTTTTGTACGCACGTAGCGGTTGCGATAAGTGGCTTTGCCGTTGCTAATTTGTACGCCATGCAACATTCCATCCCCATCAAACCAGTGATATTCTCCTATGGGTGTTTGCTGGGGGTTGGGGCCATTGCGCACGAACATCCCGGATAGATCGGGAGGTAACTCACCAATTACTTTTAAACTGTCAGTAGAGATCTCTTGATGTACAGGTGCAAAGTTGTCATCAAGATAGGGATTGGCTGCTGTTGTTTGCATTCTCTGTGTTTCGTCTGGGAGCGGCACTTTTTCCAATATAGGCGCGATCGCATTTGATTGTGATGCGCTGAAAGCTAGAGGTATTAATTGGGAAGGATGATCTTAAATCGCTTGCCAAATCATCCTGTCTATGGCTTTTCCTGAAACGTCTTGTCACCAAGTCCGCACTGCTTTCCAAAAAATCTGGGGATATGATGATTTTCGCCCACCTCAAGGGGAAATTATCCGCAGCTTATTATCTGGACGAGATGCTTTAATAGTTATGCCCACAGGTGGAGGTAAATCTATTTGCTTTCAACTTCCGGCTTTGCTACAAAATGGCTTAACTTTAGTGGTTTCGCCTTTGGTGGCATTGATGGAAAATCAGGTAAAGGAATTACGCGATCGCCATCTCCCGGCCGCCTTGTTACACAGCGAACTACCCAGTTTTGAGCGTAAAAAAACTCTACAGCAACTGGAAAAACAACAACTGGGATTACTTTATTTGTCGCCAGAAACACTACTTAGTCAACAAGTTTGGCAACTTCTATGTCAGCCACATCTGAAAATTACAGGCTTAATTCTAGATGAAGCACATTGTTTAGTGCAATGGGGAGATACTTTTCGCCCAACTTATCGGCGTTTAGGTGCAGTGCGATCGGCTTTATTGAAGTATAAACCAGCAGGGACACAAATAGCGATCGCAGCCTTTACTGCTACAGCCGATCCTGTTGCTCAAAACACAATTGCACAAGTCTTACAATTACAACAACCAGAGATTTATCTCCAAAACCCCTATCGGGAAAATCTCCACCTCAAAGTGCAAATAGTTTGGACACCACGAGGACGCAAGCAACAATTATTAAAATTTATCCAGTCGAAACCAGGTGAAGCTGGGTTAATCTACGTCCGAACCCGCCGAGATAGCGAAAGTTTAGCCGAGTGGTTGGGACAACAGGGATATATAACTGCTGCTTATCATGCGGGATTGAGTCCAGAACAACGCCGTAGCCTTGAAGCTAGCTGGCTGAGTGGAAAAATACCTTTTGTGGTTTGTACATCAGCTTTCGGAATGGGGATAAACAAACCTAATGTCAGATGGGTAGTTCATTTTCACGCCCCATTATTATTATCTGAGTACGTGCAGGAAATTGGTAGGGCAGGAAGGGATGGGAAGCCAAGTGTCGCTTTGATGTTGATAAGCGAACCGACGGGATGGCTAGATCCAGAAGACAAGCAAAGACAGCGTTTTTTTGAAGATAAACTGCGATCGCATTACTTGCAAGCACAGCAGCTAGCAAATAAACTTCCAGTCAAAGGAGAGGTTAACACTGTAGCACGTCAGTTTCCCGATGGGGCAATAGCTTTATCTCTCCTCCACAGTGTCAATTTGTTAAACTGGCAAGATCCATTCAACTACATTATTCGTCAACCAGTGCGGCTTCAGTCTCCATCTCAATTTCCCGCCGCTCAACAGATGATTCAGTATCTCACAACAAAGCAGTGCCGTTGGCAGTATTTGTTAAGCGCTTTCGGCTTTGCTAAAGAAGCGCCGCATAAAGGTTGTGGACATTGCGATCGTTGCACCCACTAAATTATTCGTAATTCCTAATTTTGGCTGCAAACAAATAAATTTCCTGTTGTAGATAAACAAAATTGTTAGCTTGTTTACAGTTAATTTGTAACTCTAGCTCCTAGGCTTAGCCTAGGAGCTAACTAAGCAAGGTGCCTTATTCTTAAATTTTTAGCTTTTGAGTATAAATTATGAATAACAATTTAGAGCAGTTTGCGAGTGATAACTACTCTGGTATCTGTCCTGAAGCATTGGAATATATGCTTCAAGCTAATCAGGGTAGTGCGCCAGCTTATGGTAATGATGAATGGACGCAAAAAGCCACAGATTATTTTAGGCAACTATTTGAAATTGAATGTGAGGTATTTTTTGTCTTTAACGGAACAGCAGCAAATTCTCTATCTTTAGCTGCACTTTGTCAGTCTTATCACAGTGTCATTTGTCATGAAACAGCACATATAGAAACAGATGAATGCGGTGCGCCTGAGTTTGCTTCCAATGGTTCCAAACTACTACTTGCTAAAGGGGAAAATGGCAAGTTAACCCCGGAAGCAATAGAAGCGATTGTAAGTAAAAGATTAGATATTCACTTTCCCAAACCCAAAGTTATTAGTATCACTCAAGCTACTGAATTAGGAACTCTATATTCGGTTGCAGAACTAATTGCGATTAAACAAGTTGCTCAAAAATACAATTTAAAAATTCATATGGATGGCGCGCGTTTTGCCAATGCGGTTGTGGCTTTAAATAAAAGTCCATCTGAGATTACATGGAAAAGTGGAGTAGATGTATTGTGTTTTTGTGGAACCAAGAATGGAATGGCGATGGGTGAGGCGATTATTTTCTTTAACAAAGCTCTAGCAGAGGATTTTGAATATCGCTGTAAACAAGCTGGTCAACTATCATCAAAAATGCGATTTATTTCTGCTCCTTGGCTAGGTTTGTTGGAGACTGACGCGTGGTTTAAAAATGCCAGACACGCAAACCAATGTGCGGAATACTTAGAAAATAAATTATTAGATATAGAAGGCGTTCACATCTTGTTTGCAAGGCAAGCAAATGGTGTTTTTGTCAAGTTACCAGAGCAGGTAATTGAGCGATTAAAAGAAAAACACTGGCAATTTTATACATTTATTGGTGGAGGAGTTCGCTTTATGTGTTCTTGGAACACAACTCCTTCAAGGATTGATGAATTGGTGGATGATATAAAGGAAGCGATCGCATAGGAAGTAGGAAGTATTGTCAATTTTACCATAAATTTATTTTTGTCATAAATTTGAGCATCAAGCTACTAAAAACACTAGCCTTTAAAATTCGGTGTCAAACTCGACTTTATCGTAAATATCTCTAAGGAAAATTTGAAATTGAATAGCATTTAAAGTTAATATTGAATTTTCTTCATCATCCTCAGAAAAAATCCATTTGTTATCAGCAGTTTTAGCAAATTGTTCAACGTGCATTTCTGATTGAGAAATCAAAATATATTCCTACTTTGTAGGAATAGTACGATAAAGTCTAAACTTTTCACCTCTGTCATACTTGGCTGTTGATTCTGATAATACTTCCACAATTATTAGAGGATTGGTAATTGTGTCTCTCTGGCTTTCAGCAAATTGTAGCTGTCCTGAAACAACCATTACATCTGGATATGTGTAAAGTCGGGCTTGAGGTATACATAAGCGCAGATCGCTTGTGAATACTCTGTATGGTTGACCTTTCAAAGCAAAGTTGAGTGCTGCGCTCAAATTAACGGCGATTTGATTGTGATTAGGTGTTCCGCCAGCCATAGGAATAATTAGACCATCACAATATTCACTTTTATACTCCGCAGCGGTTTCTAGTTCTAAATATTCTTCTGGTGAGTAGTAAAGCTTTCCTTTAGTTTGCATTTTTTTTGATGGGTAGCATTTATTTCCTAATTTAAACCATAAAATAGAGACGTTATATATAACGTCTCTAGATTATTTAAACCATAAAATAGAGACGTTATATATAACGTCTCTACATTTGATCTATCCCATCAAAATTACTGTGTCAATTACATGAATTACACCATTATCAGCCTCAATGTCTGGTGCTAAAACTGTGGCATTTTTCACCTCAAAGCCATCGGAACAATCTATTTTAATTGGCGAACCTTCAACTGAGGTGACAGCATCTAATTTCGCTAAATCGGCTTTCATTAACTTACCAGGAACAACGTGATAAGTTAGAATTCTTGATAATTGGGGAATATTTTGTAACAAAGTTTGGATCGTTCCTGGTGGTAGCTTGGCAAAAGCATCATCATTCGGTGCAAACACTGTGAAGGGGCCGGGACTTTTGAGCGTGTCTACCAAACCAGCAGCTTGTACCGCCGCTACCAATGTCTTGAAAGAATCCGCGCTTACGGCAATATCGACAATATCAGTCATGTACTTTCTCCTGATGTCACAAAAAGACTCAATTAAGGAGCTTATACTAATTCTGCTTTGCAGGCGATCGCTTATACGATTTTGGATTCTAGATTTTAGTATACGTAGCCCGGCATTCCCTCCGCTGTGTTGTAGTAACACAGCTTCGCCCACCTACAAGCTTAATTACGAATTACGAGTTATGAAACCTCTCACCCTTGGGACGTAGAGTTTGGGTAAAGATACCGTGACTCGGACTGAATAACAGAGATAGTAAAAATAATCCTGACACGACTAAGACAATCGCAGGCCCGGAAGGTAAATTGAAAAAGTAGCTGAGATACATACCGCTGATGCTGGAAATAATACCGATCGCAGCACCTAATATCATTACTTCATGTAAGCGTTTGACTAATAAATATGCTGTTGCTCCTGGTGTAATCAGGAGAGATAATACTAAAATCACACCTACAGACTTCATACTAGCGACAATTGTTAAGGCAATCAGCAGCATCAAACCAAAGTTGAGCTGATTTACCGGTAATCCGGCTGCTTGAGCGCCTGAAGGATCGAAGGTATAAAATAGTAGTTCTTTATAAAGCGCAAAGACGACTAGTAAAACTATTGTGGCAATAATAGCGGTGTCTCGGACTTCATTAGCAGTCACACCTAAGATATTGCCGAATAAGAAGTGGTTGAGGTCGATTTTGTTGTCTTTCTGAATTACGGTAATTAAAGTAATTCCAAGCGCAAAGAAGGCAGAAAAGACTATACCCATTGCTGCGTCTTCTTTGATTGGCGATCGCGTTCGTATCCAAGCAATCGCCAACGTACTCATAACCCCTGCAATAAACGCCCCTAAAAAAATATTGGCTCCGATCATAAAAGCGATCGCCAGTCCAGGCAATACCGAGTGACTAATAGCATCACCTAGTAAGGCTAGCCGCTGTACCATTAGGTAGCTGCCCACAATGGCACACAATAGACCGACAATAATCGCAATGACGAGCGATCGCTGCATAAATCCATATTGCAGCGGTGAAATCAATGCTTCTATCATTTAGGCAGCTGCTCCATCAAAGAACATCACTTTGCCACCGTAGGCGCGATACAAGTTTTCTTGGGTTAATACAGAGGCGCGAGTACCTGTAGCGACTAGATCCCGATTGAGCAAAATTAGATCGTCAAAGTGAGCGATCGATTCTCCCAAGTCGTGGTTGACTACCAAAATGATTTTCTTTGCTTGAGCTAATTCGTGGAATACTTCAAAAATCACTGATTGGGTTTTCTGATCGATTCCTACTAAAGGCTCATCAAAACAGAAAATGTCAGCTTGTTGAGTCAAAGCACGAGCTAAGAATACTCGCTGCTGTTGTCCTCCCGATAGCTGACCGATCGGGCGATCACTGTAATCGCTCATCCCAACACGCTCTAGAGCAGCTGCTGCTATTTTACGGCTAACGGTAGAAAAGCGCTGAAATAAACCTGTTTTCTTGACTCTACCCATCATTACCACATCCCAAACTGTGGCGGGGTAAGTCCAGTCAATTTGCGATCGCTGCGGTACGTATGCTACTTTCTCCAACTGCTGCATCAACGGTTTACCCTGGTAAAGCACGTTACCACTAGTCAGGGGAACTAGCCCCAACATTGCTTTCATCAGGGTACTTTTTCCAGCACCATTGGGGCCAAAAATCCCTGTCAGTCGTCCTGGCGCGATCGCACAATTGATATCTCTGAGTGCCTCTACCGTGCGGTACTGCACCCCTAAATGGCTGACGTTAATTTCTGCCGTAGCAACATCCATATTTCTGCTCAATAAATTTTCAGCAGCTCTCTCTGCTGAATGTGAAATTTTCCTGGTTTGAGGTAAAAAACTAATAGCTCTCATATTTAGGACTTCTTTAAATTTATTTTCTTGAGCATACTCTAAAAATGAAAAGAATATGAAAACATCTATAAATGGAAATAATATTCAAAATAGATGAAAGCAATGCTTCAGAGAAACGTAAATAAGAGCAGGGGGAGCAGAGGAGGCAGGGGAAGCAGGGGGAGGTGTATGAATTTCATCCTTCTTTTACCTCTGGCCTTATTCGGCTGTACTCAACCGAGTGCAAACCGTGCTGCTTCAGGGGAAGATGGCAAACCGCAAGTAGTAGCTACCAGTACAATCCTTGCTGACTTGACTCAACGGGTAGGGGGAGATGAAATTCAACTCAAAGGGATTTTGAAACCTGGTGCAGATCCTCATGTTTACGAACCAGTACCAGCAGACAGTCAAGTTTTGGAAGAAGCCGACTTGATTTTGTATAACGGTTACAATTTGGAACCAGGACTGATTAAGCTGATGAATGCTGCTGGCTTAAAAGGGCGTAAGTTGCCAGTGGGAGAAGTGGTGAAATCTTTACAACTGAATAAAGGTAGTGAAGTCGTTCCAGATCCTCATGTCTGGGGTGATGCCAAAAACTCGATTGGAATGGTTAACCGTATTCGGGATGCTTTAATTGAGCTTTCACCTGAAGATAAGGAGAAATTTACCCAGAATGCCACGCGACTGACGGGTGAATTAAAGCAACTGGATACTTGGATTACTAAGGAAATTCAAACTATCCCAGCCGATAAGCGGAAATTAATCACAACGCACGATGCATTTCAATATTATGGTCGTGGGTATGGAATAGTGATCGCTGGTACTTTGATCGGAATCAGTACCGAAGAACAACCCAGCGCTCAAACAGTACAGCGATTAGTAGAAGCAGTTAAAAAAGCTGGCGTTCCGACAATTTTTGCCGAAACTACCATCAATCCGGCTTTGATTACTACAGTTGCCCAGGAAGCAGGGGTAAAATTAGCCCCGCGCCAACTCTACTCAGATTCGATTGGATCTCCAGGTAGTGAAGGGGATTCGTATATAAAGATGATGGAGTCGAATACGCGCACGATTGTAGAGGCGTTGGGGGGAAAATATACGCCTTTGCAGCCTGCTGGTACACCCAATCAGTAGGGGCGGGTTTAAAGAAAACATCTGTAGGAAAACAGAGATGTTAGCAAAATTCGCTCCTACCCAATCCAAAATCTAAAATCGAAAATATGATTGCGGGCGATCGCCCAATTTTTCAACTATATGTGCTATAATAGACGCTTTTACAAGCTGCAACGTAGTTTGAGCGCACCCTATGGATAGCAAACATCGATCTATTGGTGTAGATTTGTTTGCGGGTGCGGGTGGCATGACGCTTGGCTTTGAACAAGCTGGGTTCGATGTGTTGGCTGCTGTTGAGCTAGATCCGATTCATTGTGCTACCCACGAATACAACTTTCCGTTTTGGTCTGTTTTATGCCAAAGTGTCGTAGAGACAACAGGTGCAGAAATTAGAAGTCGTTCTGCCATTGGAAACCAGGATATAGATGTTGTATTCGGTGGTTCCCCTTGTCAGGGATTTTCGATGATTGGCAAACGTGCTTTAGACGATCCTCGCAATTCGCTCGTGTTTCACTTTTTACGGCTGGTTTTAGAGCTACAACCTAAATACTTTGTATTTGAGAATGTACCAGGATTAACTGTTGGGAAACATCGGCAGTTTTTATTAGAAATTATCGAAGAGTTTAGAAGCTCAGGATATGAAGTAGAAGCAAATTACAAAGTTCTTAATGCTGCTAATTATGGAGTGCCGCAGAACCGAGCCAGGTTATTTCTTCTAGGATGTCGTAAAGATTTCTCCCTACCCAAATATCCCCAGCCACTCACTAAACCAGCAAAGTCTAATAAATCAAAATACCTTGTAAATTTGTCCGATTTGCCACTCAGCCCAACTGTTTGGGATGCTCTAAGCGATCTACCAAAAGTAGAATTATATCCAGAATTGCTTCAAAAAGACTGGGCGATCGCAGAATACGGCAAACCTAGTAAATATAGCAGCCAACTGCGCGGTCTTTTTCCCGGTGAGGATGATTATTCCTACGAACGCCTATTCGATCCAAGGATCTTAACTTCAAGTCTGCGGACTAATCATACTTTAGAATCTATGTCAAGATTTGCTGCTACAAATCCTGGCGAAACTGAACCTATTAGCCGCTTTTATAAACTTGAGCGCGGGGGCATTTCTAACACGCTTAGAGCAGGAACAGCAAGTAACAGAGGCGCTTTCACCTCTCCAAGACCGATTCATCCAGTCTTACCGCGATGTATCACTGTACGAGAGGCGGCGCGACTGCATTCATATCCAGATTGGTTTCGTTTCCACGTAACAAAGTGGCACGGATTTCGGCAAATAGGTAATTCCGTACCACCCTTACTTGCAAAAGCAATTGCAACAGAAATTATCTGCGCCTTGGGAGTAATTCCAGTCAAGCCAAAAGACAAAAAGCACCTAGGAGAAGAGAGCTTAATTCAACTAAATATGTCACAAGCGGCGCAAGTTTATGGCGTTGCGGCCCACGTTATTGAGCCAAGAACAAGACAGGCTAGAGAAAAGGTTATTTCATGTCTAAGCCAAGAAAACAACCTGGAAGATACGATGTCATTATCGTAGAGATTTTTCAGCGGCACTATCGGGAAAGAATCGAAAGCTTCGAGTTTAGCCGTTCTGAATTTGCCGAAGTAGCAGCTCATTTAGGTATTGTCTTGCCTAAGAAATCTTGCCGACGTTCTCTATTCATTCCGCTTTCGGAGAGATTTACCAAAGGAAATATCAGACACTGCACCACTTGGTTTGGAATGGGTAATTGAGCTAGCTGGACACGCCAATTACAGGTTCCGGCTTAGCCAGATTAATCGTATACTTCCCAACCTTAACCTTATACAAATTAAGATTCCTGACTCTACACCTGAAATTATTGCTAAATACGCATTAAGCGATGAACAAGCTCTACTAGCAAAGGTACGCTACTGTCGTTTGTTAGACATATTTTTGGGAATTACAACTTATTCGTTGCAGAATCACCTTCGGACTACTGTCCCAAACATTGGTCAAATTGAAATTGACGAAATCTACGTTGGTGTGAGCCGTAATGGAACACATTTTGTCATCCCCGTTCAGGCAAAGGGTGGAGATGACCAACTTGGAGTTGTTCAGACTAAGCAAGACATTGCTTGTTGCGCGGTAAAATTTCCTGAATTAATTTGTCGTCCTGTAGCGGCCCAATTTATGGCGGACAGTATAATAGCGATGTTTGAATTGGTTTTGGAGAAAGACGAGATCGTAGTGGTTGAGGAAAAGCACTACAAATTGGTTTTAGGCGACGAAATTTCTGATGAAGATTTACGTAGCTATAGAGTTCGAGAATAAAAACAGTGATCGCCTAGCTTGAACTTTTTGCATTTGCACCGTCTTTAGATCTCTTACTGCTAAATCGCCAGCTAACTAGATAAAAAAAAATAAATTTATCTTAACTTTCTGATAAAAGTTAAATATAGGTAACAATGAGCAAAAGCGATGGCGGCGGACCACAGAGAGATTGACATTGCGCCATTTATCGATCATGCCTTGCTAAATCCAACAGCAACGCCTGAACAAGTGCAGCAGTGGTGCGATGAAGCAGACAGATTTCAGTTTGCAGCAGTTTGCGTCTATCCGGTTCATGTGCGGCAAGCGGCTGAACTTTTACAGGGGAAAAATCCTAAAGTTTGTACAGTGATAGGCTTTCCTGCCGGGGCAAACACCTCAGCAGTGAAGCTATATGAAGCGCAGGAGGCGGTAGAAAATGGAGCAACTGAACTTGATGTAGTGATTAATCTAGGTTGGCTCAAAGCAGGGAAAACCGAGGAACTGCACCGAGAAATAGCGGAAATTTGCGAGGAAACGGGACAAACGGTTAAGGCAATTTTAGAAACCACCCTGCTGACAGAGGCAGAGAAGCGAGTTGCAGCTGAAATATGTATGGAGGCGGGGTGTGCATTTTTGAAAACTAGTACAGGCTGGCAAGGAGGTGCAACATTGGCTGACGTGCGATCGCTCAAACAAATAACTAAAGACAGGGTGGGGATCAAAGCATCGGGTGGTATTCGCACTGTAGACCAAGGTATAGAGCTAATTTTGGCAGGTGCAACCAGATTAGGAACTTCTCGTGGTGTAGATTTGCTCCGCCAGCGCGATAACCTGGATAAAGAAGCTAAGAATTATGAATTATGAATTATGAATGGAAAATTTAGCATTCAGCATTCATCATTCAGCATTAACCAGCCCCTAGCCCTTAATTTATGAGCCGAGTTTACAAAGCAACTGGAATTAATCTCAAGAGTATGCCACTGGGCGAGTCAGATCGGCTGGTAACAATTTTGACACAAGAATTTGGTCTGATTCGGGCTGTAGCACCAGGAGCGAGGAAACACAACTCAAAGTTAGGTGGAAGGACGGGGTTATTTGTGGTGAACGAGCTATTGATTGCCTCTGGGCGATCGCTCGATAAGATTACCCAAGCTGAAACTATAGAATCCTACCCCGCACTGAGTCAAGATTTAGGTAAGCTTGCTGCTAGCCAGTATTTAGCCGAAATGGTTATGTGTCAAGCTTTGAGCGAACAACCCCAAACTGAGTTGTTTTGTTTGCTAGGCGAGCATCTGAAACGGTTGGAGCAGTTGCCAAAATCTTCGGGATTTTTAACTTTAGCCCATTTATCTCATGCTGTCTTTCATTTACTAGCAATAGCTGGGCTAACTCCTCAAGTCCAAGCTTGTTGCTTGACTGGACAACTCTTGACACCAGACTTTACTTCTGCTGATTGGCAAGTAGGTTTTAGCAATTTTGCAGGTGGCATTGTTAATTTAGCGGCATGGGAAAGCTTTCAAACACGAGGAAAAAATAGTTATAAAACTAAACCGCTACAACCACCCACTACTGCTAATTCCGTTGATGTGAAAACACCAAACGGAATATTTCCAGCAGGTAAAGTAGCCGAGGTTCAGAGCAACGGTTATCAAACAGTTGTACATAGGCAAGAGAAATTGATTTTAAATACTTCAATTAATGCTACAGAACTTGCTTTACTCCAGCAGCTAGCTGGAGCAAGTTTACCGCAAATAAATACAGATTCATCAGACTTGGCAGATTTGCCAGTGCTGGATACTGATAATAGTTGGTTGTCTGTAGAACAGCTTTTGCGTCAGTACGTGCAGTATCACTTTGGTCGTCCAATTCGGTCGGCTGCTCTAATTGATAGTTATTTTGCTACCCTGCCGACTTTTTCTATTAAAGATCATGCAACCGTTTGATTTAGATACAAAAACTTATACTCCATCTGCTTCTAGAATAAGTTCATCCTCAAGCACGACAGCAAGTCAAGCTGCCAATCGCTCAAATAATTTACAGTCTACGTCAAAAAATCTGTCTGGAAAAAAGCAATTTTCATCTGAGGAAAACCCAGTACAGGGATATGCATCAGATTCGGCAATTTTAGAAGAAAAAAGTGGGTTCAGCAGCGAAAAAGGAGACTTGCAAGCGATCGCACAACAGCGTAATCAAGGAGCTACCAGTGCGGCGACGAAGTTAGAGCAGAGTGAAAACTCTAATATTGTGGCTGCGCCAGGGGGATCGGGCAATAATTTGCACAACAGTGAAGCCAGTAGTGACGCAGATGAAGACAAGCAAGAATTAGGGTTTCTGCCCGTTTTACGCAACCGCAATTTTCTATCTTTATGGAGCGGTCAAGTCTTTTCTCAACTAGCAGATAAAGTATATCTGGTGTTGATGATTGCGATCATTTCTACTCGCTTTCAAACAGGCGAACAAAGCATTAGTGGCTGGGTTTCAGCCATCATGATGGCTTTTACCATTCCAGCAGTACTGTTTGGTTCGATCGCTGGGGTATTTGTGGATCGGTGGTCAAAAAAGGCTGTGCTGGTAGTCACAAATATTTTACGCGGCATTCTGGTATTATCAATTCCCTTCCTATTGTGGCTGACTCAGGACTGGAAACCATTAGTAGCTAGCTTACCAGTCGGTTTTGGTATTCTTTTGGGGCTAAGTTTTCTCATTTCTACACTGACACAGTTTTTTGCTCCAGCCGAACAAGCAGCAATTCCCTTGGTAGTACGACGCGAACATCTACTGTCAGCTAATTCGCTGTATACAACTACAATGATGGCTTTGGTGGTGGTGGGATTTGCTGTTGGCGAACCACTACTGGCTCTAGCCGATACTCTCACGACTGGATTAGGTATTGGTGTAGGAATGGGGAGAGAATTGGTAGTAGGAAGCAGTTATGCGATCGCTGGAGTGCTGCTATTACTGCTCAAGACGGGTGAAAAGTTCCCGGATCCAGAACAAGAACCCCCTCATGTTTGGCTAGATCTACGCGATGGGTTGCGATACCTAAAACAAAATCATCGCGTCCGTAATGCTCTAATCCAATTAGTAATTCTATTTTCAATTTTTGCAGCCTTAGCCGTCCTTGCTGTACGTCTAGCCGAGATAATTCCTGGTTTGAAATCTTCCCAATTTGGCTTTTTGTTAGCAGCTGGCGGCGTTGGCATTGCCGCTGGTGCTACACTTCTCGGTCAGTATGGTCAACGGTTTTCCCACGCTGGGCTAAGTTTGTGTGGCTCGGTTGGTGTAGCAGCATCCCTAGTTTGTTTGTCTATGTTTACCAAACAACTCTGGGTAGAATTAGTGGCGATTGCACTTTTGGGTGGTTTTGCGTCGCTGGTAGCTATCCCGATGCAAACCACAATCCAAAAAGAAACACCTCCAGAAATGCGCGGTAAAGTCTTTGGTTTGCAAAATAATGTGATTAATATTGCTTTGTCGTTACCCTTGGCGTTAGCAGGTGTAGCAGAAACTTTTATCGGACTGAGGGCAGTTTTTCTGAGTTTAGCCGCAATAGCGATCGCAGGGGGGGTCTTAACCTGGTATATTTGCCGTACAGAGACACAAACTGTTAATTAATACTCAACCAGAGGCGCTTAGGAGATCTGAGGGAGCTGAGGGAGCTGAGCAATGATAAAGGCTAAAGGATGAAGGATAAAGGTTAAATTGCCTACTTCATACTTCATACTTCATACTTCATACTTTTCTCGCCACTCGCCACTCACTTCTGTTAAAGCCTTTGGCATAGATAAAAAAATCGAGCCTCAACCTGAATGCGTATTGCCTGGATTGGAAAAAAATCACCCTTTTGTGGCAACGTTACTTACAGTCGAGAAGTTACCAATGCTTTAACAGAGCGGGGACACTCGGTTAACTTCCTTCACTTTGCTCAAGAAGAAGACTCTGACCTGGATAACTGGCCGGACTGTCGGGAAGTTTCGCTACCCTTCCTTTATAGGTCTCAAGTCTATACGATCCCGGCATTGGGAGCGGCTAAGGTTTTAACCCAGTCGCTACGTCAATTGCAGCCAGATTTAGTACACGCGTCTTTAACGCTGTCTCCCCTGGATTTCCTGCTACCTGAGATCTGTGAAGAACTAAACTTGCCACTAGTTGCTACCTTCCATACTCCATATGCTGGCAAAGGAGCAAAACTGGTGTCGGGAACGCAACTGTTGGCATATCAACTTTATGCGCCGTTCTTGGTTAACTACCATCGCGTTATTGTCTTTTCTGAAGTCCAGCGAGAATTGCTAGCAAAACTAGGTGTACCAGCTGCTAACGTAGCTGTAATTCCCAATGGAGTTGATGTTCAAAAGTATTGTCCCGGCACTTCTAACATCAAGGAAGAATTCCAGGCAGAGCGTATATTTGTTTACCAAGGTCGCATTGCCGCAGAAAAGAATGTAGAGGCGCTCCTGCGCGCCTGGAAGCAGGCAGATATGCATCCCAGTAGCAAATTACTAATTGTCGGCGATGGGCCTGTAACAGCGTCTTTGAAACCGTTCTATGGTTTGGAATACGGCATTCATTGGTTGGGATTCGTGGCTGATGAAAATCGACGGCTAGAAGTTTTACGGGGTGCCGACGTATTTATCTTGCCTTCTTTGGTGGAAGGACTTTCAATCTCGCTTTTAGAAGCAATGGCTTGCGGTATTGCCTGTTTAGCTACAGATGTGGGTGCAGATGGAGAAGTGTTGGAAAAAGGCGCAGGCGTAGTTCTGACTACTAAAAGAATCGCGTCGCAATTATTGACTCTGCTACCATTATTCCAAGACCATCCTGAGTGGGCAACTATGCTAGGGCAAAAAGCACGGCAACGAGTGCTGGAGCGCTATACCCTCAGTCGCAACATTACTCAGTTAGAAAGACTTTATCAGCAGGTTTTGGAGCAGCCACAAAGTTCAAGAGTGATAACCTCTAGGTTTAAAGCTGGGTTCTAGATACTCGCCTATACTATGGCAGGATTTTAGATTTTATTAAAAAAGTAGGGTAGGCAATGCCCACCCTACATCCTGTAGGGGCGCATAGCTATGCGCCCCTACTTTGCACTAATCCTATCGGTTCAACCAGCCAGCGCTCAAAACTACCGTTAAACTCATAAAAATCACCACTAGCGCCCAAGTAACGCGATTCAGGGTGCTTTCAGCACTCTTGGTGCTGCTAAATAGCTGCGCCTGTCCACCAATCGCTCCAATTCCATCTCCTTTGGGGCTGTGCAACAAGACCAAAACGGTCAAGCCTACAGCAGAAAAGGCCCAAATTGCTTCTATAACCTTCGTAACTGTCATGGTGGTAGTTGGTTCAAATAAGTAATATGTTTGGATACGTTTGGGAGATTACAAGCCTACTCTTACAGGAGTACGAGTAGCTTGTGCTTCATATTTAGCTGGTTCTATTAACGATTGACCAGTCATTTCCGCAGGTTGAGGCAGTTGCAAAATCTGTAGAATTGTTGGTGCAATGTCGGCAAGACGACCGCCTTGTCTTAAGGTAACATCTGTGCCATAACCAGGAATTTTAGCTTTTTCTCCCTCAACCACAATAAAGGGCACTGGATTAGTGGTGTGAGCCGTCCAAGGATTTCCTTGTTCGTCTCTCATATATTCAGCATTACCATGATCGGCTGTAATTAATGCTGTTCCACCAACAGAGCTGATGCTTTCGAGCAAACGTCCCAAACATCTATCAACTGTTTCAATTGCCTCAACCGTTTCTGGTATTTGGCCAGTGTGACCTACCATATCTGGATTGGCGTAGTTAATTACTACCAAGGAGTAGATCCGCTTTCGCACCGCCGCAATTGCAATATCGGTCACTGCTTCGGCTGACATGGCTGGTGCTTTGTCATAAGTCGCTACCATTGGACTCATGACCATTTCCCTATCTTCTCCCGCAAACGGTTCTTCTAAACCGCCGTTGAAGAAGTAGGTGACGTGAGCGTATTTTTCTGTCTCAGCCGTGCGAAACTGCTTCAGATTGTGAGATGCAATCACTTCGCCTAAAATGTTGTTCAAGTTTTGTGGCTCAAACGCAACTGCAACTGGCAAGTTTGGCTCGTATTGAGTAAATGTGACAAACGAAAGTGGGTCGATCTGGGATCGCTCAAAACCATCAAATTCTGGTTTGACGAAAGCAGCGGTAAGTTGCCTGGCTCTGTCGGGCCGGAAGTTGTAGAATATTATTCCATCCCCTGGTTCTACGGCTCCCGCAGCAATCCTTGTTGGGGCGACAAACTCGTCTGTCACTCCTTCGGCATAAGATGCTTGTAATACTTCCAATGCCGAGCGACCATCTCCTTGTCCATCTTGAGTCATGACATCGTAGGCGCGTTTGACTCTATCCCAACGGCGATCGCGATCCATCGCGTAGTAGCGCCCGCTGAGGGTGACAATGCGACCGATGCCAATTGAGTCAATGTGTGCTTGAATTCGCTTGAGAACTCCCACACCGTCCGTTGGGGCTGTATCGCGCCCATCTGTAACAGCATGGATGCAAACTTGAGAAATGTGTTGTGCCTTAGCTAGATCGAGCATTCCTAACAAATGGCTTAGATGAGAATGAACCCCACCTTCAGAAGTTAGCCCGATCAAGTGCAGTTTGCTACCTCGACTGCGGACATCCTCACAGATTTTTACTAAAGCTGGATTATTCAGGATAGAACCATCTTCAATCGCATCTGAAATTCTGACTAATTCTTGCGGTACAACTCGCCCAGCACCTATATTCAGGTGTCCTACTTCGGAGTTGCCCATTTGTCCTTCTGGCAACCCTACTGCTTTACCAGAAGTGCGTATGAGTGTTTTAGGATAAGCTGCCCACAGGCTTTTAACCACAGGAGTTTTGGCAGCTTTAATTGCGTTACCGTCTGCTTCCTCACGATAACCCCATCCATCTAAGATCACTAGCACCACGGGAGCGACAGGTGCTTGGGTCATAGTATGTTACCCTTTACTTTTTTTAACTCAATCGTAATAATACCACTGCTAATTATCTGCGCAAGCGTTTTTTTGCTAATTCCACCCTTTTTGATGATTTTTTTCTCCTTCTATAGTCATTTTTTTAGCAATATCTATGTAATTTCAAGGTTTCTCAAATTTTTTATCATCAATTTGTGACAATTTAGCTAATTTCAGACAGTAGTGTTGAATTGTCTTTAATGTGGTAGGTGGGGAAAATATACTATATGCCACCTACCATATTCTCCCTAAGACCTTTTACTTTTAGCAGAAGCTTTGGCGGCTTTGGCTGCTTTTTTAGCAGCTTTTTCAGCCGCTTCCGCCTCTAGTCTTGCCTGTTCTTTTTCTTCGGCGATCTTGCTTAGATAGTAGTGATAGTCGCCCAAATAGACGCGAAATTCACCATCCCGAATTTCCACAATTTTATTGGCTACTTGAGAAATAAAGTAGCGATCATGAGAAACGACAATTACCGTACCATCGTAATTTTGAATTGCTTCTTCCAGCATTTCTTTAGCTGGGATATCTAAATGATTAGTCGGCTCGTCTAAAATGAGTAAATTAGCTGGACGTAAGAGCATTTTCGCTAGAGCAAGACGGGCTTTTTCACCTCCACTTAAGGCAGCGACTTGTTTAAACACCGTGTCGCCACTAAATAGGAATTTTCCTAATAGCGTCCGAACTTCTTCATTGTTCCAGTCTGGTACTTCATCATGGATCGTTTCCATGACAGTTTTAGTTAGATCTAATGCTTCTGCTTGGTTCTGTTCAAAGTAACCGGGAATAACGTTATGTTCGCTTAATTTGACTGTGCCTTCTGTAGGTTCTTCCATGCCCGTAATTAAGCGTAGCAGGGTGGATTTACCAGCACCGTTAGGGCCAAGGAAAGCAATGCGATCGCCTCTTTCAATTAGCAGTTCAGTTCCCAAAAACAGGATTTTTTCATCGTAAGTATGAGTTAAATCTTTGATTTGCACCACTTCTCGTCCGCTGCGGGGAGCAGGAGGAAAGCGGAAGTGTAGCGTTCTAACTCCACCTGTAGGTGCTTCAATCCGCTCGATTTTATCTAGTTGCTTTTCCCGGCTTTTAGCTTGAGTACTGCGAGTAGCACTTGCACGAAATCTATCTACAAATGCTTGTTGTTTTTCTAGCTCTTTTTGCTGACGTTCAAAAGCACTTAATTGTGCTGCCTCATTTTCATATTTTTGTTGTAAATAAGCGGAATAGTTACCCAAATAAGTACTAGAAACACCTCGTTCTGTTTCAACAATTTGAGTGCAGAGGCGATCTAGAAATTCTCGGTCGTGGGAAACTATCACCATCGGAGTAATTAAACCTTTGAGGTAAATTTCCAGCCACTCAATCGTTTCCAGATCTAAATGGTTAGTTGGCTCGTCTAGGAGTAATAAATCGGGTTTTTGCAGCAGAATTTTACCCAAACTCATCCGCATCTGCCAACCGCCACTAAAGGCACTGACGAGGCGATCGCCATCTCCTGATTCAAATCCCATTTCTGGCAAAATTTTATCAATTTGTGCCTCTAAACCGTAACCATCCAAAGCTTCAAACTGCCGTTGAAAGCGATCCATTTTACGCAAGAGTTTGTCTAACTCCTCTGGTGTCGCAGTTTCCATTTCCCGGTGTACCTGTGCCAAATCTTCATGCACAGAGTTTGCTTCCGTGAAGGCGCGCCAAAGTTCTTCTTTGACAGTACGAGTGGGATCTACTTCAAATTCCTGGGTAAGGTAGGCTATGTGTAAGCTGGAAGGGCGAATAACTTCCCCAGATGTGGGTTCAACTTCTCCAGCGATGATTTTGAGTTGAGTTGATTTACCAGCACCATTGACACCAACTAAACCGATGCGATCGCCGGCTTTGACTTCCCAATTGACATCTTTGAGGACTTCACCAGTCGGATAAATTTTACTGATATGTTCCAGTCGTAGCATTGAGAGACTCCCAGGTAAAAAGGCGATCGCGTTTGTCGAGTTAATCGTAACAAAATTTAAAGACTATAGGCAGAGGGATTTGCTTGGAAGTTGTGGGGGCGATCACAAGGCTAATTTGAGTTTGCCGCCTTTATACAAATAAAGTCCACGCTTTGTGGACTATAGAAGGAGATTAAGCTGCTATATGTTTGAGATGTGACGATCTAAAAAGTCCATTCGTGATTTGGATCGTCTAGTGCTTTCCGTACTGAAGCTAAGTTAGCAAGTTCTTTAAATGGGCTTGATTTAGCAATTTCTGTAATTGAATCCAGGGCTAATGCTAGTTGCTCATTATTATCTGCTGCGATCGCGCGATCAACTACATCAAACAAAGCGCGAAAATTGTCTGCTCGTTCATCAAAAGAGCGATTTAGGTAAGTCATTAGAACATCACGCTGAGCATTAATCTTAGTGATCGCTTCTTTCTCCCACGCTTCAATTTCTCGCCGCTTAGTCTCTTCTTGAGCTGCAATTCTTCTATACTCAGAATAAGCTGAGGCGATCTCACGTAAGCATTCGGTGGGATATGTTACTTCGGCAAATATTGGGGTAATTACTTTTTTATCCAGCATTCCTAATTTCCTAAAAGCTTACGATACTCTGTCGTGATAGTAGTAATGGCAGGATTCAGGTTGCCTTGGCTATCTAAAACAGGTATTTCTATAATTTCTTCAAGTGCTTTCACAAGAAGCCTAACCTGATGAAACTTGCTTATATCTCGCTCTGGCTCAAATAGTCTAGATTCCAAGTCAATAAGACCCCGCCAAGCATAAGCATTCAAGTCGTACACTAAGTCAGCCAATTCGTTTATCCGTCGTTCAATTTGTTGCAAGAAAGCTATAGCGGCTTCAATTTTAAGTACTTCTGTATTTACCTTAGCTTCATACTCGCGTGCTTTTGTTAAAGCCTCCTCTCCCTTACCAGCTAGCACGAAGCCACCTACCATTAAAGCTGGACCAACTGTAACGCCTCCAAGTACAAGAGTACCGAGTGCCATACCACCGCCCCCAGCAGCAAGGGAGCCACCACCGAGCCATGCCAGAGTTGCATTCCAAGCCGCAGCACCACTCAATCCAGAGATAGCTGTTCCAGTACTTGCTACTCCCACCGACGTTGCAAAGCCTATAGCTCCCTGGCCAGCTGCTACTCCTGTAATAACTGCCTTAGTACCACCCTTAAAATATTGTTCGGCTTCGTCGAGAGCTACAGTTTCATACTCTTGTAGAGCCTGAACTGGAATACCTAGCTGAGTCAAAAACTCCAAGTCTTTTTGAGAAGCACGCTGACCAATGTTGTGTTTGATGAAATCTACAAATCTACAAATTGTACGCAATTTAGCATTAAGCCTGAGCTGATCGTATTCTTTCGTCAAATGATTGGTGGCTTCCATACTGGCTTTCAACTTGTTGAGAGCAAACTCATATTGCTCTTGTGCGCGTTTACCAATTTCGTTTGCCTCATTCATATTGGCAACACCTGAAACGCCTGCCCCCACACCAAAAGCGGCAGTGCCTAGAGCAACAGCACCAAGGATGAGTGGAATCACAAAATACTCCTAATTTTGTTTAACTCTTTGAGACAAACCTCAATAGGTTCTGGATTATCGAGGATCTGCCTTTAAATTTAGAGTTCCCGAATAGACAAGCTAGCCACAGGAAAAACTTGAAGCTTTGATGAAGGTAATTAAAACTTTAGATAAAGGTTATTTATACTAATTGCAACAACAAATAAAGTGATCGCTCCTCATAACTAACTGCATCGCGTGAAATGCGATCACTTTAACTCTGTGTTCTCTGTGCCTCTGTGGTTCGTTTTCCTAACCCCGCGATCGCTCCTTCTTGCTGCATGAAGTAAAATGCGATCGCCTTTGACTCTATTTTCTGGAGCGCCTGGGGTGGTTCGTTCCTTAATTCAACTTACTTGTGCTTGCTCTGCTGATGACTCAGCTGCAGCAGCAAGTCTAGCCACCGCTGCTTGAGCGATCGTTGCTACCTCACTCAATGGCATAGACTTAATTTGCTTGATAATCTCGTTCAAATCTGAGGTTTCTGGTAGTGGCGGCTTGGCATCGAGGTAGTTTAGCAGCTCCTCCATTGTGTAGCCTGCTTTAGCTGCGATTTTAACCAAATTTCCTATATCTGGAATATTATCTCCCTTCTCCCACAGCTGTACAGCTGTGGCAGAAACTCCCAGGAGCTTCGCAAAAGCTCTTTGACTCATAGAGCCACGAGCCATTTTTACCACTTCAATTACTTTCTTTTTAGCCTCTATATCCACTGCTGTAGTTTTTTTTCAACTGCTCCTACAAGTTTACTTACAACAAAATCTATGGTTGCTGTTGACAACGATCATTGTTGACACTAAACTAAACTATAGTTACCACTTCAAAGTTTGCCTGCGACTCGATTGAGAAGCAGTAGCAAAACTACTTGAATTGATTTTAGCCTGAAACCTCTCGATTATAAGCCTTCTGTTAAAGACAGGAGACAGATTATGCTGCCTAAGACTCGTAAAACACGCAAATATTGCCGTCCGGGTAAAAGCTTAATCGCTGCTGGGTTCCTCAACCCACAAAGATGGCACAACCTTTCTAAAGGCGAGATCGCCAGAGCGCTTAGAGAGCATCAAGGCTTGTCTGTCAAAGAAGTGAAGAAAGTTCATCACCTCAAGCATCAAGTTTGCATCTCATACATCACCACAAAAGGAATTACGTGCAGTTCCTTCTTCAGTTATCGCATCTTTGAATCTTGGCAAAAAGCGGTTGAAAGCTTAATTTATAACTGTCACAGCCTCAAAGAGCTATATACCCTAACGAGACATATTCAGTACGATATCGACTATTTTCCCTACCTGGTAGAAATATCAGATGTAATCGCCCAAGCTTTAGAAAACCGCACCTGTCAACTAAAACTAACACTACAAATGGCGGCGTAAGAAGCGATCGCGCACTTAAGAGATTTGCCGATCGTGATCGCAATAGATGGAAAGATTGGAGAGTAAGGCGATATGTCTCAAATCACAACTTCTAATTATTTTTGCTTCTGCAAAGCAACCTTGGCATCATACCAAATTTGACACTATTGATCCAAAGCGATCGCACCACTACCCTACTTGCGAAAACGCGATCGCTCCTCATAAATAACTGCATAGCGTGAAGTGCTAGCGCTCTTCTATTTTTGCATCATTCTGAGGGCTGACTTTGTGCTACTTGCCTTACTTGCTCAACTTCTAAACCTAACGCCTCTGCTACCTGATCCACACTCAACCCAAATGCTAACAAACGAGGTACTGCTTTTAGTTTGCCAAGAAGTTCACCTTCTTCTCTGCCTTCCTGTAAGGCTTCCTGATAAACTCTGGTTTGCTTAAGCTCACTTATTCCAAACATCGCCGCTATCTCCTCCCGACTCATGTTCGGCAACTTATAAAAAATAATTGTCTCTATTAATTCTAAATATTCTTCCTTGACGAATTCATCAGCTATCTCTTGCCTGACTCTCTCGATTAAAATCCTTGCTTGTTCAATTGCTCTTGCTTCTGGCAAAATTACTAAACTTAAGGTTCCAATACCAATTGACTGTTCAGATGCTTCACCCAATTCATTGAGATAGACGCGCCTAACTCGCTGGCTGGTAAAAAATTCACGGTAATGTCTTATATCTCCTGTGTCTACACTCCGGCTTGGGTATAGAACTACAGCACACCAGTCAAGAACAATTCGCAATTCGCAATTTGCAATT
This sequence comes from Leptolyngbyaceae cyanobacterium, assembly GCA_036704105.1. Taxonomy (GTDB): domain Bacteria; phylum Cyanobacteriota; class Cyanobacteriia; order Cyanobacteriales; family Chroococcidiopsidaceae; genus Chroococcidiopsis. Next base: position 29,514 of record DATNQH010000142.1, read on the forward strand.
TGCAATTAAAGAAACACAGAGCAACTAACTTTAGTTATGGAAAACAAAGAAAAAAGTCCGCTCAAAATTCTGCGCCCCAACTTCAGTTGTAAAGAAGGAAATTGCGAATTACGAATTGTTTTTGTCAGTTTTCACATTAGGAAAATAGCAAGATTTACCTAATTATCATAGTGTCGCGATCGCCCCTTTCCCACCTCTTCCTTGGGGTTCTCTGCTTCTAAGGCCTTCGGCAACGCTACGCTCCGGCGGTTCGTTTTCCTAATTCAACCCACTTGTGCTTGCTCTCCCAAAGTCTCAGCCGCTGCAGCAAATCTTTCTGTAACAGCTTGAGAGATCAACGCTACTTGGTTGAGAGGCATATGCTTGATTTGTCTTAAAATCTGGCTTAAGTCTGTGGTTTCTGGTATTGGCTTGCCTTCCAAGCAGCAGACTAACTCTTCTAATGTGTAGCCTGCTCTAGATGCGATCTGTGCCAAGTTTTCAGTGTCTGGCACCTTAATGCCCTTCTCCCACATCTGAACAGCAGTAGCAGAAACTCCCAAAAGCTTTCCAAAAGCTCGTTGACTCATTGAACCACGAGCTAATTTAATGATTTCAATCAGTTTTTGCCTGCTTTCGATATTCACTGCTCAGTAGCTACTCAATTGTATTTACAAGTTTACTTGGAACTTTACAAGTTTACTTTTCTCTTGACAGGCTTGTTTTTTAGTCTTACTATAACTTTGGTTTTAAGGCGGCAACTAAAGTTTAAGATATCTGGTGACTGTCTTTATCTCAAAAATTTTAGTCCAATCAGACAACACGACTATAGAGGTAATCCCTCCATAAGTTGCCCTATGTTTTGGGCATTTGTGCAAAAAACAGGGAGATTATTATTATGGCGCGTAAAACTCGCAAAGTCCACAAATATCGCCGCCCAGGTAAAAGCCTGATAGCATCTGGTAAACTTAATCCCGCACAGTGGGACAAAATCCCCTTGGGTGAGATCGCAAGAGCGCTGAAAGACCATGCAGGCTTGTCTGTGAAAGAAGTGAAGAAGGTACGCCACCTCAAGCATCAAGTTTGTATCTCTTACATTAATACAAAAGGCAAGATTTGCTGTTCCTTCTTTAGTTATCGGATCTTTGAATCTTGGCAAAAAGCAGTAGAACGTTTAATTTACGCCTGCCACAGCCTCAAAGAACTATACAGCCTCAGTAGATACATTCAGTACGACCTAGATTATTTTCCCTATCCAGTGGAAATATCGGATGCGATCGCCTTCAACTTAGAAAATCGCTCCAGCCAGTTGAACGCAGCGATCGCACAGGCGGCGTGAACTGCTGACGCGCTAACAGCTGTCCTCACAAAGAAAAAATGTCATCCTGCCAACACGCAAATGTAGGGCAAATGCGCTAAACATAGACTGTGGTATTTAGCTACAACAGTTGATGTGATGAATTGTTCGACTTGCTCCAACCATTTCTTGGTAACTTGCCCATTGCAGCAAAAAATTCTCTTTGTGCCTGAGACAAGAGATGTAATTACAAAAGGCTTCTGCCATCGATGGACTCCTATTAAACTAAGTTCGAGAAATAAGTATCCGCTGATGTACCGATGGAAGCAGATGGTAGAGAAGCTTTTAAGCTTTATTTTCTATGTCAAGTCTTGAAAATCAGGAACGCGATCGCGATCTCTCAACCCACTCGCTTGATCGGGAAGCTAATATTTTTCAATTTTCAAAGTTAAGTATTGTAACGGATGATGTTGCGTCAGTGACAGCAAAACAGCCTGGCAAGCATCCGCGTATCGTTCGCAGTCCATATTTACAACAGGGGACTGAATCTAGCATCATTATCCGCTGGGCTACTGACGCTCCTTGCCAAGGTAAGGTTTGGTACAGTACAGAACTTAGTAGACTTGGGGCAACAGTAGCAGAAACTACGATTACTTCTAACCACAAAGTCCAACTCATTGGACTTGCGCCTGACCAGAAATATTACTATGCGATCGGCACTGTAGCAGCAGTACAGCAGGGCGGAACTGAAGATTTCTTTTTCGTCACTGCACCAGCAAAAAATTTAGCATCCGAGCAAGTTCGACCGATACGGATTTGGGTGGTAGGTGACGCGGGACGCGGAAATGATATTGCTGCCCTAGTGAGGGATGGATACCTGAAATTTACTAGCAATCGTCATACCGATCTCTGGCTGATGCTGGGAGACAACGCCTATGACACTGGTACTTTGGACGAGTATCAGCGGGGGGTATTTGATATATATGCCGAAATTCTCTCTACTAGCGTGCTTTGGACTGCGATCGGCAATCATGACGCTGGAAGTGCTAATTCTCTATTGCAGACGGGGCCATACTACGAGCTTTTCACTCTGCCAACCGAAGGAGAGGCGGGGGGTGTAGCATCTGGGACTGCTGCCTATTACTCGTTTGACTATGGCAACATCCATTTCATCTGCCTTGACTCTTATGACAGCGATCGCTCCCTAGATGGTGTTATGTTCACCTGGCTTTCCCGCGACGTAGCCGGATCAGACAAGGAATGGAAAATCGCTTTTTGGCATCACCCACCCTACACTAAAGGATCGCACGACTCAGATGTCGAGGCAGAATTGGTGGAAATGAGAGAACGCGCCCTTCCCATTCTGGAAGCAGCAGGTGTAGACTTGGTGCTGGGCGGACACAGCCACTCCTACGAGCGCTCCTACTTAATTGATGGACATTATGGAGTTTCAGACTCTTTTACTGCTCAAATGAAGCGGGATGGAAGCAGCGGGCGAGAGGACGAGTCAGGAGCATATCATAAACCCCATCAGGCTAGACACGCGGGAACTGTGTATATCGTTGCTGGCACTTCCGCTTTAGCTGACACGGTATCGCCCCATCCAGCAATGTATACCTCACTGAGTATTCCTGGTTCTCTTGTGCTTGACGTACACGGTAATAGGCTTGATGCCAAATTTATCGACGAGTTCGGCGAGGTAAAGGATTACTTTACTTTGAAGAAAACGACAGCTTAGCCAGTCTTGATTTTGGAGAAATGCGATCGCCTCTTCTTTCAACAAGCGGCGTGAAGCGCTATTTCTTTCTTCGCGTTCGAGCGCGTCTAAGAAAGCGGCAAAGCTTTGCCTATGGGATGTGACAAAATAGGCAATGTATGAAAAACCGCTTGCCTGAGTTAAAAGCGTCTCAGAACAAGCGGCTTGGAATTCTAATAGTTTTTTAAACGTAAAAGATTAGCTGTTAGTACCAGATGCGGCTAGCTCAGCCAAACGTTCCTGCTGATCTTGAGAGATACAAGCCTGAATAATTGGATCTAAATCGCCTTCAAGTACGGAGTTGAGGGAATAGTTCTGATTTAAGCGGTGATCTGTAACGCGATTATCTTTGTAATTGAACGTGCGGATTTTTTCTGATCGCGATCCGGTACCCACCTGCGATCGCCGCGCCGAAGTTACCGCTTCCTGCTGTTCGCGTAACTTCATCTCATACAACTTCGCCCGCAGGATTTGCATTGCCCGTTCTTTGTTTTGCAGCTGACTCCGCTCTTCGGTACAAAAAATGCGAATACCAGTTGGTTTATGGATCAGATCTGCCGCTGTTTCTACCTTGTTGACGTTTTGACCGCCAGCACCACCAGAACGAGCTGTCTTCATCTCAATATCCTTCGGGTCGATGTGAATTTCCACATCATCGACTTCTGGCATCACCGCCAACGTTGCTGTAGAAGTGTGAACCCTTCCTCCAGCTTCAGTTACTGGTACTCGTTGTACCCGATGCACTCCAGCTTCAAACTTCAGCTTGCTATAAACAGACTCACCCTGAATTTCCAGAATTGCCTCTTTAAAACCACCCATCTCAGCCAGTGATTCACTCACCAGCTTCACTTTCCAGTTTTGAGTATCAGCATAGCGCGAGTACATCCTAACCAAATCCCCAGCCCAGATACTGGCTTCATCTCCACCAGTTCCTGCCCGAATTTCTAACATGATGTTCTTATCATCATTCGGATCGCGGGGTAAGAGCAAAACCTTCAGGCGCGTCTCTAGCTGCTCCAGATTCACCTCTAATTCTTGAACTTCCAGTGCTGCCATTTCTTGCATTTCTGGATCGCCACCTGCTTCCTTGAGAATTTGACGCGCCTCTTTGAGTTCTGAGTCGGTATTTTTCCAAGTCTCGTAGGTGTTAACCACTTCTTCCAAGGAAGAACGGGCTTTTGCTACCCGTTGCATCTCCCCTGGATCGGTGGCAATATCAGGATCGGCAAGGCGACGGGTTAATTCGTTAAAGGTTTGTTCGACTGATTTAAGTTTGTTGAGCAGGTATTGTTCTGGCATAGAGTGCGATCGCTTAAGAAAATAGTAAGAGGAGTCACAAGTAAAAATTTTAGATTTTAGGTGTTTATTTGCTACAAACCCCCATTTTTAGCTATTGGTGGCAATCCGGGCATCCGCACATCCAAAATCTAAAATCAAGTGACCTCGCTACTTTTTCTTAGATTTTGATTCTTGCTCTGACGATTGGTTGGAATCCATCATGCCGTATTTGCGCAAGAAACGCTCAACTCGACCTTCAGTATCAATAATCTTTTGAGTTCCCGTGTAATACGGATGATTTCCAGACCAAACATCGACGTGCAGTTCTGGTTTGGTCGACCCCACAGTCATTACAACTTCCCCGTTGCAATAAACTTTAGCCTCTGGATACCACTGAGGATGAATTTCTGATTTCGCCATTGTTTTTTCTCGTCTTCACATATTTTAATTGTAGCTTTTAGCTACTAGTAGGCGGAATTTTAGATCTTAGATTTACGCTGAATCTAAAATCCGCGCCGCCAAAATCTTTAACGCTTGGAGAACTGTGGTGCTTTGCGAGCTTTGTGCAAACCGTATTTTTTCCGCTCTTTCGCTCTGGGATCGCGAGTTAGATAACCTTCTTTTTTGAGATGCGATCGATTTTCTGGCTCTAATTCGCACAGGGCGCGGGCTACTCCTAGGCGAATTGAGTCTGATTGTCCTGTTAAGCCGCCACCGTGAGCGTTAACCAGGATGTCATATTCGTTTTCCAAACCCAAAGTTTCTAGGGGTGCTTTGGCGACTGAAAGGTAGTTAGCGTTGAACTGGAAGTACAAATCACCTGGCTTGCCATTTACAATTAGCTGACCGCTACCTGGAACCAAACGGACTCTAGCTATTGATGATTTACGCCGACCTGTACCCCAGTACATGACTCGCCCGTTGGTGGTTTCTGCTGCTTGCATTAGTTATTTTCTCCTGGAATTGTATGAATTTTTAACTCTTGGGGTTTTTGGGCTTGATGAGGATGCTCGGCACCAGCATAAACTTTGAGCTTTGTAAACAATTGTCTTCCCAAACTATTTTTTGGCAGCATCCCTTTAACTGCGTGTTCTACAATTCTTTCTGGGAGACGGGCTTGTAGCTGAGCAAAGGTTTCTGTTTTCATGCCGCCTGGCCGTCCAGAATGACGATGGTAAACTTTCTGGGTACGTTTTTTGCCTGTAACCTTGATTTTCTCAGCATTAATCACGATTACGAAGTCGCCTGTATCTAGATGTGGGGTATATTCTGGTTTGTTTTTCCCTCTGAGGATAGTGGCGATCTCAGTAGCTAGGCGACCTAGGCGCTGATCTGTGGCATCAACCACATACCAATCGTGGTTTAAAGTATTTTGGGGCGGAACGTAGGTTTTGTTCATGGTGTTTTGGTATCCTCAATCAATTAATTATTTATTTATGTAGAAGTTGGCTGAGAAAACTCTTGCAGCCGAGGAGAGTCGCAGGGCAAATTTTCCTCAACCTCTTTTGGAGAGGTTAGTGGCAAGACAAACTTGGGCAGCGTATCATACCAAACTTCTGGGGGAAAGGGAAATTCTGGATAGCCAACTCGTAATAAGCATAAGCCATGAGCAGGAGCAGCATATTTCACTTCTTCACGGCGCTGCTGTTGCCATAGTTCGGTGAAACTAGCGGGCGATCGCAATCCCGTCCCCACCTCCACTAACAGTCCCACCAACAACCTCACCATGCCATATAAAAATCCATTTGCCTGAATTTCAATCTGGACAAACGATCCTTCACGATAGCACTCTGCCGCTTGCACCTCTACCCAGGAATGTTTTCGTTTTGATCCGGCTCGATGAAAAGCAGCCAAGTGATGTTGTCCAATTAGGGGAGTCAACGCTGCTTGAATTAATGATTCATCCAGTCGCGCATAATAATAATGCCAACTAAATGGCTGAACAAATAAGTTCGGTTTAGGCTCTGTAAATATCGTGTAGCGATATCGCCGCCATTTAGCTGAAAAACGAGCGTGCCAGGTTGGGCTGACTGCTGCTGAAGCTCGAATTAATATATCTTTAGGCAGATGACCGTTGAGAACTGCTGCCCACCTCTCCGCTGGAATATAACCAGTGGCATCAAAATGAGCTACTTGAGCAGCAGCGTGAACTCCTGCATCAGTTCGACCAGCACCATGTAGCGTTACCGAATGACCGAGTATGCGCTGCAAGACTGTTTCTATCTCTTCTTGTACTGTACGTTGCCCGTGTTGCCGTTGCCAGCCATGAAAATGAGTGCCCAGGTATTGAATTACCAGGGCGACTCTGTTATGCGGCTGGGATTGCAAGGCAACCATGTGCTTAAAATAACGATTTAGACAAGTTCGATAATCGCCATTTCGGCATTGTCACCGCGACGGCGCACTGTTTGGAGGATGCGAGTATAGCCGCCTGCTCGATTACTATAACGGTTTGGCACTTGCTCGAATAAAGCATGAACTAACTGCTTGTCATAAATGTAGCCAAGTGCTTGACGACGAGCAGCCAAAGAGCCATCCTTAGCTAGGGTAATCATTTTTTCAGCCTTAGACTGCACTACTCCAGCGCGGATTTTAGTAGTAGTGATTCGACCATGCCTAAGTAGTTCTGTAGTCAGCGCCCGCAAAAGGGCGCGGCGCTGATCGGCTGGTTTACTGAGTTTATTGATCTTATTGCGGTGACGCATGGTAAGTTTTGGTTTTCAGTTTTCAGTTATACATAACGTCTGTACTTGTAGAGACGTTATATATAACGTCTGTACAGTATATATAACGTCTGTACAGTAGACGTAGTATGCTACGTCTGTACATAATTTATTGGCTAAGTAGGTTTAGCTGATTTTTCATGCGGCAGGGTGATCCCTAAGCGCTGCTGCAAAGCTTCAATCACTTCCTCAGCCGACTTCTGTCCGAAGTTTTTAATTTCTAACAGGTCTTCTTGGGTGTAATCCAATAAGTCTGCTACCGAGTTGACCTGCGCCCGTTTGAGACAGTTGTAAGCCCTTACCGACAGCTGTAGTTCTTCAATCGGAATTTGGCTGGTTGGGTCTTCGTCTGCTGGCAATTCATCTTTCATCACCGCTGACGAAATATCTTTCAACGGGTTGAATAAGTCAACCAAAATGTTAGCGGCAGAAGAGAGCGCTTCTTGGGGTGTTATACTGCCATTTGTCCAAATTTCCATAATCAGCCGATCTCTTTGCATCGAGCCATCTACCCGTGCCTCTTCAACACTGTAGTTGACTTTACGCACAGGCATGAATATGGAGTCAATTTGGAGAAAGTCTATAGCTGTGGCTTCTTCACGTCCGCGCTCAACAGTGCGATAACCTTTGCCTCGCTCAATCCGAAATTCCATTTCTAGCTTGGCACCATCAGCTAGGGTGGCTATGTACTGATCTGGATCAATCACCTCTACTTCCGAGTTTGGATCGAAGTGGGCAGCAGTAACAGTTGCTGGACCTGTAACAAGTAATCGACCTATTTGTGGTTGGGAAGAATAACTTTTGAGAACGACTTCTTTCATTCTCATCATAATTTCCAACACATCTTCTCGCACGCCGGAAATTGTGGCAAACTCATGACTAACACCCGCTATGCGAACAGCTGTTACTGCTGTGCCTTCTAGATTGGATAGTAGTACTCTCCTTAAGGCGTTACCAACAGTCGTTCCTTGACCGCGTTCGAGAGGTTCTAGGACGAACTTACTATATTGACTCAGATTTTCTTGCGTATTAGACTCAACACATTCGATTTGAAACTGCGCCACGGAGTAACCTCCCCTATTGTTAGCTCCTAAAGAAGGCAATGTCTATTGCTTGCCTAATTTACTAAATGTCCCGTTGCCCCCGTCTATCAATCTCCATCTACCAACTTTGGGACAACTTAACGCGATCGCCTCTGCGGCGAACGCGCTATGACGATGATTTGATTTACACTTTGTTGCACCTACCCAATATTTGAGCCTAAACTCGACGGCGCTTGGGTGGACGACAACCATTGTGAGGAATGGGAGTAATATCACGAATCAGCGTAATCTCTAACCCTGCTCCTTGCAACGCCCGGATTGCTGTCTCTCTTCCAGCTCCTGGCCCGCTTACCATCACTTCAATCTGACGCATACCCTGATCGACTGCACGTCGCCCAGCGCTCTCAGCAGCGGTTTGAGCCGCAAAAGGAGTTCCCTTTTTTGCGCCTTTAAAACCACTAGAACCAGCTGATGCCCAGGAGATTACATCTCCGCTTTGATCGGCAATGGTAACTATGCTGTTATTGAAAGTAGATTGAATGTAAGCAATGCCATTGGGGACGTTGCGCTTTTGTTTTTTAGCTCCAGTTTTTTTTGTTGGTCGCGCCATAGCGATTTTGTAGAATCCAATCTAACTTGCTTACTCGTTTGAAAAAATTTACTTACCAGGGGCCTTTTTCTTACCCGCTACTGTTTGCCGTCTGCCTCGGCGAGTTCTGGCATTTGTTCGGGTTCTTTGTCCCCGTACTGGTAAACCCTGACGATGACGACGTCCTCTATAGCTACCAATATCAATTAGGCGCTTGATGTTCATTGCCTCCAAGCGCCTCAAGTCTCCCTCAACTTGATAATTAGCATCTAGCTCTGCTCTGAGGGCTGCTACATCAGCATCACTTAGATCTTTAACCCTGATATCTGGGTTTACACCTGTAGTAGCCAAAATTTCTTTTGACCGTGATAGGCCTACACCATATATATAGGTCAAACCAATTTCAACACGTTTATCACGTGGAAGGTCTACTCCGGCAATCCGTGCCACACTTTTTCTCCCTAGTCTTGCTTTGCTGCAACCACGTTTGGTATTGATGTCTTAACGAACATCGTTTAGATTATTTTGTTCTAACCTTGACGCTGCTTATGTTTTGGGTTAGAACAAATTACCATTACCCGACCTTTACGGCGAATAATGTTACACTTTTCACAAATTTTCCGCACCGAAGCTCTAACTTTCATCGTTTTTTCATTACAAACTCTATATTATAATACTTTATGTGCAATTAAGGCAAGTAAATGTGTTGACTCTGAGAAGTTTAGCTGGCATAACTTTTACCTATGACTACTTCTTACGCAATCGATAGGTAATTCTTCCCTTGGATAAATCGTAGGGCGTTAGCTCCACTTTGACTCGATCGCCAGGTAAAATTTTGATGTAGTTACGGCGGATTTTCCCGGAGATGTGAGCCAATACATTAAAGCCATTATCCAAATCGACGCGGAACATAGCATTAGGCAAAGATTCCGTTACCGTGCCTTCCATCTCAATCAGATCTTGTTTAGACAATTTGTTTTTTCCTCAACTCAATAAGCTACTTTGCCACGTAGCAGCTACTTGCACCAAAATGATTTAGCCTGCTAACTTTAAACTTCTTTGGGGCTACATTAAAATATTTTATCAAATTTTCACTCAATAACTTGACATCTGAAACTTTTTTGTGTAAACAAACTAAATAACAGATATAAACTTGATTTTATACGAGGAGTTTAGAGTCAGGATTAAGAAGCGTAGCCTCTGTGTTTCCTGGCTCTAAGCTTGTTAGTTAATGCCACAAAGCTTAAATCCGAGAGCAAATTTTAGGATGCAAGCAACTCTTGTAAGTCAGCAGTAACTTTTTCTAGTGGCTGATTACCGTTGATCGACATTAGTTGTTGGCGATCACGGTAAAAATCAATTAAGGGTAATGTTTGTTCTCGATAGACCTCTAGACGACGCCGAATCACTTCTTCAGTATCATCAGCACGACCGCGACCCAAAAGCCGAGAAACTAAAACTTCGTCTGGCACATCTAAGTTGACGGCACGAACTGAATCTTGAGTTAGTTTTTGCAGTAATTGCTCCAAAAAACTAGCTTGATTCACATTGCGAGGAAAACCGTCTAAAATCCAGCCAGATTGAGCGTCTGATTGACTTAAGCGCTCCTCCATTATATCTAGCAGCAGTTGGTCGGGAACCAATTCACCGCGATCAACATAACTTTGTGCCTTAATACCCAAAGGCGATCGCTCTTTCATTGCCCCACGCAGGATGTCCCCAGTGGAGATATGGGGAATATGCCAATGCAGTGCTAAGGTTTGAGCTTGAGTTCCTTTACCTGCTCCTGGCGCTCCCAAAAAAATCAGTCGCGGCACTACTGTTTCACCATTCCTTCGTAACGCTGGGAAATAACGTATGTTTGAATTTGTTTAGCGGTATCAATTGCAACTCCAACTAGAATCAGCAACGAGGTAGCACCTATTCCTCTAAAAGTCGGGACTCGAATAGCACTTTCGACCGCTGTAGGAATAATTGCCACTATGCCTAAAAAGATGGCTCCCAAAAAAGTCAATCGATTCAAAACTCGCTCAACATACTCACTAGTAGCTTTACCTGGACGAATACCAGGAATACTAGACCCCATTTTCTTCAAGTTTTGTGCCAAATCTACAGGATTGACAATTAGCGTCGCATAGAAGTAACTGAAGAAAACGATTAAAACTAGGTACGCCAGAGCATAAATCCAAGGTGTCGGACCACCAGGGCTAATATAATTGGCAATTGTGATCAAATACTCATTTTGAGTAAACCTAGCTAGAGAAGCTGGTAAAATCAGGACGGCAGAAGCAAAAATAATCGGCATGACACCGCCTTGATTTATTCGTAGCGGTAGATAGCTACGCTGCTCCTGAAACAATTTTCGCCCCACTTGTCTCCTAGCTGAAATAATCGGAATCCTACGAGTTCCTTCTTGGACGAAGACAATTCCAATAATCGTGACTAGGAAAACCAGTAGTAAAACGACAACGCGCCCCACTACTTCCCTGCCTCCGGTTTGAGCGAGGGTGATGGTATCTCCCAGAGATTTGGGAAGTGAAGAAATAATGTTGACAAAAATCAACAGTGATGCTCCATTACCAACACCACGCTCTGTAATTAGCTCTGATGCCCACATAATAAACATTGAGCCAGCCACAAGAGCGATCGCTGTTTCGGCTACAAATACTGGGCCTGGGTTGAGGGCAAATGGTTGCACCCAGATAGCGGCAATAAAGATACTTTGAATAATCGCCCAACCTAAAGCTACATAGCGGGTAATTTGGGAGATTTGCCGCCGCCCTGCTTCTCCTTCGTTTTTCTGTAAATTCTCTAAAACTGGGAGAGCAGTTGTAAGTAACTGGATTATGATCGAGGCATTAATGTAAGGCAAAATTCCTAAGGCAAAAATTCCTAAAGTAGAAAGTCCGCCACCAGAAAAGATGTCTAAAAAACCTAATAGAGCGCTATTATTTTGAACACTTTGAGCAAACTGCTCTCGATTAATCCCTGGCACAGGTAAAAAAATGCCAAGACGAGCCAAAATTAAAATGCCAATGGTAACAAGCAATCGGCTTCTCAGGCCAGATGCTTGTGCCATTTGCATAAATGTTTCTTGAGCTGTTGGGGCTTTGTCGCGACTTATCATAAACGGTACCTTTTTATTGCTTTAGGCACTAGTGCTAAGTAACACAGTAGACAATAATTTCTGGCTACTTAACTACTTCACAACTCCCACCTGCTGCCTCAATCTTGCTTTTAGCTGTTGCTGTAAAAGCTGCCGCTTGTACTTTGAGAGCGACGTTTAATTCCCCATCCCCCAAAATTTTTAGCGGCCCATTCACAGCAGTGATAACACCAGCTTCTTTTAATGAAGTCAGGGTTACTTCAGTATTAGCTGAGAGTGAGGTCAGCCTACTGACATTAATCGTAGTGTATTCTTTACGATTAATAATTGGAAAGCCTTTGAGTTTTGGCACGCGGCGGTATAAAGGCTGTTGACCTCCTTCAAAACCCGGTCTGGTGCCAGCACCAGAACGAGATTTTTGACCGCGCATACCTAAACCAGCACTTGCCCCTTGTCCGGCAGAAATTCCCCTACCGACGCGACGGGGACGTTTTTTTGAGCCTTTTTGAGGCTGAGCGTCGTTTATTCTCATTTACTTTTTGTCCTTTGTCCTTTGTCCTTTGTCCTAGCCTACGGTAAGCCGCTACGCGTCTATGCCATTTGCCCTTTGTCCAAGCATCGGTTTAAATGTTTAAATGTTTGAATGTTTCAACACATCCAACCTTCCAACTTTCCAACGTATCCAATGACTCTTGACAAATGACTACTAATTGCTCTTGATTAAGCGTATAGCTTTTCAACTGGAATACCACGCTCTTCAGCAACTTCAGCGAAGGTGCGCAGAGTAGAAAGGGCGTTGACAGCTGCTCTTGCGTTGTTGAGTGGATTGTTGGAACCTAGCTGCTTAGCTAAAATATTGCGAACGCCTGCTAATTCCAACACAGTTCTAACAGCACCACCAGCAATTACACCAGTTCCAGGTGCAGCTGGACGCATCATCACTTTTGCACCGCCACCAGTGCCATCAATCGGATGGGGAATTGAGTTGGACTTAGTTAATGGAACTTCGATCAGATGTTTTTTGCCGTCGGCTACGCCCTTTTTAACAGCACCAATTACATCTCCTGCTTTACCAACGCCAATTCCAACTTGACCGCGTTCGTTTCCTACAGCGACGATTGCACGGAAGCTTAGTTTTTTACCTCCTTTAACTACTTTACTTACCCGTCGGATCTGAATGACTCGCTCTTGAAAAGTAGTTTCTTTTTCCTTCGTGCGGTTAGTTTTACGACGACCTGTTGCCATGATCAATCCCTCTTTATTGAAAAACTCAGGCTTTTTGTCTTTTGTCACTTGTCCTTTGTCCTTCGTACTTAAACTAATGACCTAGGGCTTCGCCGCACCCGTTGGGTATGACGAATGACAATTGACCAGTTTAAAAATCTAACCCAGCTTCGCGTGCTGCATCAGCTAAAGCTTTGACGCGACCATGATAGAGATTACCACCGCGATCAAATACTACTTTTGATATGCCTTTGTCTATCGCTCGCTGAGCAATTAATTTGCCAACTTCAACTGAAGCGTCGCAATTAGCTGCTGAGTCTAATGATTTCAAAGCCGTGTCCAAAGTTGAAGCAGCTACCAAAGTATGATGCTGCGTATCATCTATGACTTGGGCATAAATATGTTGATTGGAGCGAAAAACAGCCAAACGCGGACGCTCTTGATTTCCAAAAACTTTGCCGCGAATACGACGATGCCGCTTTTGCCTTGATTCTGACCGAGTGAGCTTCATACTTACTTCTTACCTGCCTTACCAGCTTTGCGTCTAACCACTTCGCCAGCATAACGAATACCTTTGCCTTTGTAAGGTTCTGGTGGGCGAACGGCGCGAATTTTAGCCGCTGTGTTGCCTACCAATTCTTTATCAAAGCCACTAACGATCACATTGGTGTTAGTTTCCACCGCTAGTTGAACACCTGCTGGTGGCTCTATTTGTACGGGATGGCTATACCCTACAGTCAAAACTAAGTTGCGACCTTGAACTTGCGCCCGGTAGCCTACACCTTGAATTTCCAGGCGCTTCTGGAATCCCTGGGATACCCCTTCTACCATGTTGGCAACTAAAGTGCGAGATAGACCGTGAAGCTGGCGAGATGAACGAGATTCATCCCGCCGTTTGACTAGCACTGTCTCTCCTTCCTGTTCGACAGTTACTGCTGCAGGAAGTACGCGAGATAGTTCACCTTTAGGCCCTTTGACGGCGACATGGGAACCATTAATTGCTATGGTTACTTTGCCAGGGATCGTAATTGGACGTTTACCGATTCGAGACATGACTTTTTGTCCTTTGTTGTTTGTCGTTTGCCCTTTGTTTTTGTCCTTCGTCTTGTTTTAGTGACTAATGACAGACAAATGACGAATAACTACCATACATAGCAAAGTACTTCACCACCTAAGCCTTGACGACGTGCTTCCCGATCAGTCATGATTCCGTGAGAGGTGGAAATGATGGCAATGCCAATCCCGCCTAGTACTCGTGGCAGTTCTTTTCGATTCGAGTAAACCCGTAATCCAGGTTTGCTAACTCTTTTTAAGGCAGTGATCAGCGGTTGGCGAGTCTTACCCTTATACTTTAAGGAAACCACCAAATTTCGCTTTATCCCTTCTTGCTCTTCTTCAAATTCAGCAATAAAGCCTTCTTCTTGTAAGACTCTAGCAATGCTGCGAGTCATCCTTGTTGCTGGAATTTTTGTTGTTTGATGCCGCGCCATAGTGGCATTGCGGATGCGCGTCAGCATATCTGCAACTGTGTCGTTAGCCGCCATCGTTTCCTCTTAATGAAATTATTGATCCCGGAAAGGCATTCCCATTGCTTTTAGTAAGGCACGACCCTCTTCGTCAGTATTCGCAGTGGTGATAATTGAAATGTCCATACCACGAATCTGGTCGATGCTGTCGTAATCAATCTCAGGAAATATTAACTGCTCCCTGACCCCAAGGGTATAGTTACCGCGCCCATCAAAGCTTTTGGCACTGACACCACGAAAGTCACGAATTCGGGGTAATGCCAAGTTGATTAACCGTTCGAGAAAGGAATACATCCTGTCTCCCCGGAGAGTAACCATCAGTCCTACTGGCATACCTTGACGAATTTTAAAGCCTGCGATCGCTTTTTTTGCTCGCGTTACTACAGGTTTTTGACCTGTAATTACTGCCACTTCATTTAAAGACGATTCTAATGATTTAGCATTTTGAGCTGCTTCGCCTAAGCCCCGATTCACGGTGACTTTTACCAGTTTAGGAACTTGATGGATGTTAGTGTATTGAAACTGTTCCATCAGAAGAGGGACAATTGTTTCTTGGTATGAGGTTTTGAGTTTGTTTGCCATATTTTTTCTGACTCGGTTGCCCTGGTCTTGGTCAGGGAAATGATGAATTATGAATCTTGAAATGATGAATTGTTAAATATATTCTTTTTCATCATTCATCATTCATCATTTATCTATCAATGATTTCACCAGTTTTCTTCAGCATTCGTACTTTCTTGCCTTCTTCGGTGAAGGTGTAACAAATGCGACTGGCAATTTCTTGCTTGCTGGAATAGTGCATGACGTTGGAGCTATGAATGGGAAACTCCGCCGTGACGATGCGACCTGATTCGCCTTCTTGTCTGGGTTTGACGTGCTTGGTCTTAAGATTTACGCCTTTGACAACTACCTGACTTTTTGCCGGAATTGCCTGTAAAATCTCTCCTACTTTGCCCTTATCTTTACCGGATATCACTTGTACAGTGTCACCAGTTTTGATATGCATTTTGTGGTAAGTAGGTTGCTGATCTTTTGAGCGCTTGTTAGCTGCCATTACAGCACCTCCGGAGCTAGAGAAACGATTTTAGTAAAGTTTTTATCGCGCAGTTCCCTTGCTACTGGGCCAAATACCCTGGTTCCTCTGGGATTGCCATCGGCGTTAATAATCACCGCAGCATTATCATCAAAGCGGATACTCATACCGCTATCACGACGTAAACCTTTGCGGGTGCGGACAATTACTGCTCTGACTACATCGGACTTTTTCACTGCCATGTTAGGGATAGCATCCTTAACAACAGCAATAATTACATCTCCAACATTGCCATATCGACGATTTCCCGCGCCCATGACGCGGATACACATCAATTTTCGTGCGCCGCTGTTGTCAGCGACATTCAGGTAAGACTGGGGTTGAATCACTTTCGCTCTCCCTAATTTCTAGCTAGTAGTAGCACTACTAGTGAGGATTTCAGCTACAACCCAGCGCTTGGTTCGACTCAGTGGTCTAGTTTCTAGAATGCGGACGCGATCGCCCACTCGACACTGATTTTCTTCGTCGTGAACCTTATAACGCCGGGTACGAACTACAATTTTTCCGTACTTGGGATGAGGAGCGCGGTTTTCAACGGCAACTACTACCGTCTTTTGCATTTTGTCGCTCACCACCAAGCCTACTCTTTCTTTGACTGCCATAATCACCTATTCTTGTTCTGCGGCTGGTTGAGCTGCTGTTGCTATGCTTTGTTTTCGCTCGTGTTCCACAGTTAGCAATTGTGATAACCGATGCTTAGCGTGTTTAATCTGGTGCGGCTTTTCTAACTGTCGAGTAGCTTTTTGCAACCGCAGCTGAAACAATTGCTTTTTCACTGCAATAATTTGCTCGGCTATTTCGCCATCGCTTAAATTTCTTGCTTCTGAAATCTTAGGTAGTGGCATAACTATACCTCCTCCTGCGATCGGGCAATAAACTTGGTTTGAATCGGCAACTTATGGGAAGCTAAGCGCATAGCTTCACGGGCAGTTGCTTCAGGTACACCAGCAATTTCAAATAAAATTCGCCCTGGTTTGACTACAGCTACCCAAAATTCTGGCGAACCTTTACCCGATCCCATTCGAGTTTCAGCTGGACGCATTGTGACAGGTTTATCAGGGAAAATCCGAATCCAGATCTTGCCACCACGACGAATATAACGAGTCATAGCTCGACGAGAAGCTTCAATTTGGCGGGAGGTGATCCAAGCTGGCTCTTGAGCTTGAAGCGCAAAATCGCCAAAATTGAT
Organism: Leptolyngbyaceae cyanobacterium; assembly: GCA_036704105.1. Taxonomy (GTDB): domain Bacteria; phylum Cyanobacteriota; class Cyanobacteriia; order Cyanobacteriales; family Chroococcidiopsidaceae; genus Chroococcidiopsis. Next base: position 46,317 of record DATNQH010000142.1, read on the forward strand.
CGAGCTACCCCTAGTGGCTAAACCTGACATCCGTCCGCGTTGCTGTTTGCGGAATTTAGTTCTTCTAGGACTTAGCATGACGAAGAAATGATGAATTATGAATTATGAATGATGAATTATGAATGATGAATTTTAAAAGTTTTAATCCTTTAGCATTCAGCATTCAGCATTCAGCATTAGCCTTCGTTTGAACGGTCTTCAAATTGTTGACGACGACGTTGTTGTTGTTGACGACGACGTGGTTGAGCAGCGTTTGTGGTTGGTTGTGGCTCTTGTCCGGGAATAATTTCTCCCTTGAATACCCACACCTTGACACCGAGAATACCGTAGATGGTTTTCGCGGTGCAGTAAGCGTAGTCAATATCTGCCCGTAAGGTATGTAGCGGTACTCTACCTTCGCGCGTCCATTCTGTCCGCGCAATTTCTGCGCCGTTTAGCCGACCGCCTACTTGAATTCTGATCCCCTGAATACCTGCTCGCTGAGCGCGTTGAATAGCTTGACGAACTACTCGCCGGAAGGATACACGACGCTCTAGTTGTTGAGCAATGTATTCAGAAATTAGATATGCATCAGCATCAACTTGTGCGACTTCTACAACATTAATGCGAATAGAGCGATTTCCACCCAATAATTCTTGCAGTCCAAGTCTTAAGGCTTCAATGCCCGTACCACCGCGACCTACTACAACACCAGGACGGGCTGTACGTACTTCTAGCTCAATTTGATCTGCTTTACGCTCGATGCGGACATCAGAAATTCCAGCATTATTAGTGGCAAGGCGGCCTAGCTTTTGTTCTATGTATTGACGCAGCTTATGGTCTTCTTGCAAAATTTCTGGATAGCGCGCTGGTTCGGCAAACCAACGTGAATGATGCTCCTTGGTAATACCAAGACGGAAACCAACTGGATGAATTTTTTGTCCCATGTTATTTGATGTAAAGACTGGACTCAATAATGCCTATTCCTGTGCCGTGTCAGTAGCACTTACAGCCACAGTAATGTGACAAGTAGGCTTGCGAATTTGATAAGCCCGACCTTGCGCTCTGGGACGGAAGCGCTTTAACACTGGCCCCATGTCGGCATAAGCTTGAGTGATCTTTAACTGGGCAGGATTAAGTCCGCCATTATGCTCAGCGTTAGCGACCGCCGACCTCAGTACTTTCAGCACTGGTTCGCAGGCTCGGTAAGGCATAAATTCGAGAATTATTAATGCTTCTCGATACGAGCGCCCCCGAATTTGATCGAGAACGCGCCGCACCTTAAAAGGAGACATACGAATATAACGGGCGATCGCTTTTACTTCTTTAGTATCAGTAGCCATAATTTTCTCCATTTTTGTCAGTTGTCAAGAGTCATTTGTCATTTATTATTTGTCATTTGTTTTTAGCTAATGACTAATGACTAATAACTAATGACTACCTACCTGCTTTTTTGTCACTTTTAGCGTGACCGCGAAAGGTACGTGTGGGAGCAAATTCGCCCAACTTGTGACCCACCATTTGCTCGGAGATGTATACTGGCACGTGCTGGCGACCATTGTGAACAGCGATCGTATGTCCGACCATCTGCGGCAAAACTGTAGAGGCGCGCGACCAAGTTTTGATCACTTGCTTTTCGCCCCTGGTATTTAGCTTTTCAATCTTGCTCAGCAAGCTATCAGCAATGAAAGGACCTTTTTTTAGTGAACGACCCATAATTCGATTTTAGATTTTGGATTTTGGATTTTGGATTTAGATTTTTAGATTTTGGATTCTCGATCATTGCGGTCAATTTTGACAATTTTAAGACGCTGACAAGTAGACCCCAATCTAAAATCTAAAATCTAAAATCTAAAATTCTATGACTCTCGACCACCACGACCGCGCTTAGAAGATTTGCGGCGACGACGCACAATCAAGGCACTGCTAAGTTTTTTCCGCTTCCGGGTCTTCATACCCAAAGTTGGCTTACCCCAAGGTGTCACTGGGCCGGATCTACCAATAGGCGCTCTGCCTTCACCACCACCATGTGGGTGATCGACTGGGTTCATCACACTTCCCCTAACTTTGGGTCTGCGTCCTTTCCAGCGATTTCGACCAGCTTTACCAGCACTGAGGTTTCTAACTTCAGAGTTGCCTACTTGCCCAATGGTGGCATAGCAAGTACGTCGCACCATGCGGACTTCTCCAGAAGGCAACTTCAGGGTGACATAATCACCTTCTTTTGCCACTACTTGAGCGCTAGCACCAGCAGCACGAACGATCTGCGCTCCTTTCCCAGGAGTCAGTTCTAGGTTATGAACGCTCGTACCCAGAGGGATATTAGCTAACGGCAAAGCGTTACCATCTTCAATTGGAGAGTCTGGACCTGACATCACTGTTGACCCCACTGCCAGCCCACTGGGGTGAAGAATATATCGCTTCTCACCATCCTGGTAATATAGGAGGGCAATTCGGGCGTTACGATTGGGGTCATACTCGACCGCCATCACTTTAGCAGGGATGTTGTGCTTGTCGCGCTTAAAGTCCACGATGCGGTAAAGACGTTTGTGGCCTCCACCCCGGCGACGGCTAGTAATCACACCGCGATTATTTCTACCTTTAGGGCGATGAATTGATGTTGTTAGCGATTTCTCCGGTTCACTTTTGGTAATCTCAGCGAAGTCGGAAACAACTCGTTGGCGGCTACTGGGGGTATATGGTCGGTAAGAACGGGTACCCATAACGAATTTTGGATTTACGATTTTGGATTTTGGATTAGGAAGTTAGTCAATTTTCGATTTTGGATTTCGGATTTTGGATTAACTCTTCAATCTAAAATCTAAAATCTAAAATCTAAAATCGTTTAAACTTCTGGGAATAGAACCTGTCTAATCTTTTCTTCATCCCCTGCTGCTACGGTGACAATGGCTTTTTTATATTGGGACTTGTACCCAACAAATTTACCAACCCGGCGTTGTTTGCGGGGGAGTTGCATAGTATTGACTTTTACGACCTTGACCTGAAATAGATCTTCAATTGCCGCTTTGATTTGTGGCTTAGTCGCTTGGGGAGTCACTTCAAAAGTGTATTTATTGTCCTCCATCAACCGAGTTGCCTTTTCGGTGACAATTGGACGGCGAACTAAATCTGGCAGTAAGCGGGGGTCAAACTTATCCACCGTAGACCTCCTGAATTTTTGCAAAGGCAGAGGATGTCACAACAATCTTGTCAGCGTTCAGCACATCGTAAACATTCAACTGAGTAGCTGAAATTAGATTTAGCTTTTCTATGTTGCGGGCTGACAAACATACGTTTTCTGTGCGCTCGACCAGGATCAGAAGAACCTTAGCTGTTGGTTCTACTCCCCAGCGCGCCATCGCTGCTACTAACTCTTTTGTTTTTGGTCGTGATAGTTGTTCGCTAAAGTCTTCTACCACAATCGTATCTGTAGCTCTGCTTGCAAATGCCGTGCGCAATGCTAGCTGCCGCTCTTTGCGGTTCATCTTGGTTTGGTAGTCTCTCGGCTTCGGACCAAAGATGACACCACCACCACGCCACAGGGGCGAGCGAATTGAACCAGCACGGGCGCGCCCCGTTCCTTTTTGCCGCCAAGGTTTGCGACCACCACCTCTAACTTCAGCACGAGTTTTCGTGCTAGCAGTTCCCTGCCGACCATTAGCCAATTGCCTTACTAATGCCCTGTGAACAATATGAGCCGCACTTTCCTGTTTGGCAACTTTTAAATCGAGCGTCGCTTGCCCGACTTCTTCTCCTTGCCAGTTTTTTACTACACACTCAACCATCTTTATTTGTCCTTTGTCATTTGTCCT
>DATNQH010000143.1:0-2786 GCA_036704105.1 Leptolyngbyaceae cyanobacterium
TCCTCGATCGCTGCGTCCATCCAAGTTAACGCTACATTAGGAGCATTCCAGCTCACCAGTTGATCGGCAGCATCAACTTGAATCTTATATTTAGTTCCAGTGATAAAGGCTTTGTAGATTTGCTGCACGGTGGGGTATTGCTCAACCAAAAAATCCCAATCCTGGGTAGTCTCTAAGTAAAGACCTAAAGTTTCGATCCACCAAAGCGCTGTATCAACACTGTTGTAGAACGGTTGGCCATCAGCATCAGCAAATGCATTCGGAATTAGACCATAACGACAATGACGACCCAAAGTTTGCAGTAATTCTTTTGCTAAGTCAAATCGTTGCGTTGAGAGTGCTAATCCAGGTAACGCAATTAATGTATTTCTGCCTCTTTCGCTCAACCAAGGATAACCAGCAATTATGGTATGTGCCGCAGTTGACTCTCGGTAGACAATAAAGCGATCGCCAGCGCGTAAAAGTTGCTGCCACAGTTGAGATTTCGGATTTTGGATTTTAGATTTTAGATCCGAGGCAACAGGCAACAGGCAAGTGGTGAGTGGTGAGTGGGTAGGGGCGAGTGGCGAGTGGTGAGTGGCGAGTGGCGAGTGAATTTTGAATTGTCTTCTCCCTCAGCTCCCTCAGCTCCCTCATCTCCCTCATCTCCCCTCCTCCCCCTGCTTTCTTCCTTTATGGCTTGTTCAAATGCAGTAGCATCAAGAGGAGATTGAGATATACTCAATCCCACCTGCGCTTCTAAAGTTACAGATGCTCCTGGTTTGAGAGCTACACTCAGGTAGCCAGGACTGAACAAATCTTCGCGATCGCTCAACCCCCGCCGAGTTTCTTCTGGGAAGTGATAATTCCAGTACCAAACTGCATCCGCTTGATACTCACCTAAGCTCCAGCGCAATTGCCAAGGCGTTCCCACAAGTCTAGCTTTAGTCGCTTGCAAGCATACATAATTTGAACCAATTAATTGCGAAAATTGTAAATCTGGTTGTGCTTTTTGCTGGCGGTGAAAATCGCGATCGGCAATAATCGGTCTTAACCTCAGAATCGCTGACTCACAACCCTGATATCGATATTGAACCAAAATCCGGGTATTAAAGTGTGGGGTGTAGGAAGCCGCAAGTCGCAAGTCGCTTTGATCGCGGCTGTTATTATTTTGGGGGGAAAGAGCGCAACGCACTGCCTCCCCTTGTCTCCTTGTCCCCTTGTCTCCTTGTCCCCCTGCTCCCCCTGCTCCCCCTGCCCTAAAATGGGGCATTACCAACTGTCGGCTTAGCTGCCAATTTTCCTCACCCCAAGTCCAATTTGGTATTGGTTCTGACTCAAAACTTTGCAACAGCTGATAACCCCTAGGTTCCACTATGCCAATTCCCCAGAAATTCGTTGAAAGTGCCACAACTTTAGTACCCACTTCCAGACTGGCATCTAGGTGAGATAGCAAGAGCCTACGCCGATTGGGGGGTGTTAAAGCCGCGATTAACCAGCCATGATAGATGCGGGTGCGAGCATCTGAAACTGTTCCACAGGCGAAACTCCCCAACCCATTGGTTAACAGCCATTCTCTTGTATCTAAATCACCCATTGTTTACTCAAAATCGTTATGACTATGATATATTTGTAACAGTTCGTAAATAACTAACTATTCTGAATACAGGTAAGCCTCAAAATAGTTTGCCTGTAGATTTTCACGCTTTAGACACACAAAGGAGAATTGGTTTAATGCCACTATCTTACGCAGCAGAAGGATGCCTCCGAGTTGGGCAAGCGGCTCCAGATTTTACTGCAACAGCTGTGGTAGATCAGGAATTTAAGACTATCAAACTATCTGACTATAAAGGCAAGTATGTAGTCCTGTTTTTCTACCCCCTAGACTTCACCTTTGTTTGTCCAACTGAAATTATCGCCTTTAGCGATCGCTATGATGACTTCAAAGCAATCAACACCGAAATCCTCGGCGCTTCTGTTGATAGTGAGTTCTCCCACTTAGCTTGGATTCAATCAGATCGTAAAGCAGGTGGTGTTGGCGACCTCAATTATCCTTTAGTTTCTGACATCAAGAAAGAGATTAGCGCTGCCTACAACGTTCTCGATCCAGAAGCAGGTGTTGCCCTCCGGGGTCTATTCATCATCGACCCAGACGGCGTTATCCAACACGCGACAATTAACAACCTTTCCTTTGGTCGCAACGTTGATGAAACATTGCGGACACTCAAAGCAATTCAGTACGTCCAAAGCCATCCTGACGAAGTTTGTCCCGCAGGCTGGCAACCAGGTGACAAAACCATGACACCCGATCCGGTGAAGTCGAAAGTTTACTTCGCTTCTGTATAAGAAGGGACTAGAAAAGGATGAAGTGTGGAGTGTGAAGTGTGAAGTGTGAAGCAGGAAGTTTAATGTTTAATCTTCAGCCTAGCCTAGCAAGCGCCTTCGGCAACCCCTCCGGGGAACGGCAACGCGCTTACGCTAAGCTACACGCACGTGTTCGCGTACAGCCTTTAGCCTTCATCCTTTACTCTACTTCCTATTACCCAGTTACTACAGCATCCACCAAATGGTGTTAACTTTTAAAGATAACGGCTTATTAAACGAGCGGTTTTTCCGCAATTTTTTCCCAATTCCAGCCAGCAATAGTCTAAATTTGGGAAAAACAACACCAAACTTTGCTTTACCTGATATTACTAATAGTCGCTTTGTAGAACTGGCAAACTACAAAGAGAAGCAGCCAGTAATATTAGCTTTTACACGCATTTTTACAGAAAAACAATATTGCCCCTTCTGCTTTCCTCACATCA
>DATNQH010000144.1:0-3479 GCA_036704105.1 Leptolyngbyaceae cyanobacterium
GGATCGGTCGTTGGAAGACATGGGAATTGCAACTGTGCAATCTTTGCGCGATCGCTTCCGCGAACATAACGGGCTATTAGGTCATCTTTCTGGTTTCATTCCTGGTATTCTCGCCCCAGCAGGCCCCCTCGGTCAAGGGCAACACTTTGCAATGTCAGCTGCAAGGCTTAATCCCGATAAGTTGTTTCCCGTGACTATTGGCGATGGGGGATTGGGCGAACCCTATATTATGAGTAGCATGGCTCACTTTCATACTGCCTATCCTGGTGTCACAAACTTTCTACCTATATTGGTGTGGAATGGTTACAGCCAAGAACATCATAGTATGGTTTCGCTCCAATCCAACGAGCGAATGATGGCTTATTGGCATGGGAACGGATTTGAAGAAGTGGTGTTGGTGGATGCGAAAGACTTTGACGACAAGGATCAGCCAGGGGATTATGTCGATAGTACCGCTTTTTCGTTCGAGCAAAGATTAGCTTTTACCAAGGCTGTGTTAATTGCAGTTGATGAAGCAGCTCGTTCTGCTCTTAATGGTAAGCTGACTGCATTAATTATTAAACAGTTAAAGGGTGCAGGGGTACACGCGAGAGGCGCTAAATCTCATAACCTCTATGCTATGCATACGCTCGATAATCCAGATATTATCAAGGCACTGCAAACCCGTGCTTTGTCTGCTGATGCTTGGCAATTGGTTCGTACTAACTGCGAACGCGCTGGTGGTGGCCCTGCTAGTCGAACAGTAGCGACAGAATCAGTGCTACCGTTGGCAGATATTAATGAATTGCCACTGGAAGAATTTACCGTCGCTGGCGATCCGAAAGTGGCGACAACGACGATGGGAAATTTGGTGGCGCGAGTGGGAGAGTGCGATCGCAATTTCCTTGTAACCAATGCTGATGGTAACGAAGCCTCTGGTATTGCCAACATTAACTCGGCGCTGAAAATTATTCACCCGACGGAAGATCCGTTATATAATCAAAATCCGAAGGGGCAAGTATACGAACCGCTGAGTGAGGATGCTTGTGCTGGTTTAGCTGCTGGTTCGGCGTTGATGGGTAGCCGTACTCTGTGGTGTTCTTATGAATCGTTTGCGATTAACGGTTTACCAATTTGGCAGACAGTGACGCAAGCAATGGCAGAATTGCGCCGCCCGACTCCTTCTACTGTGACTCTATTCACAGCAGGGGCGTTAGAACAAGGGCGTAACGGTTGGACTCACCAACGTCCAGAAGTTGAGGCATATTTTGCCGCAATGATGCGCAATGGAAATGTGTTTCCTTTGTTCCCACCCGATGCTAACTCTATTCAAGTTTGTTACGAGTGGGCGTTGACGACTCAGAATAAGGGTATTGTAATTACAGCAAGTAAGTCACCATTGCCGATTCGGACGACGTTTGAACAGGGTAGGAAAGCTCTTGTTGATGGTGCGATCGTATTACAAGAAATCAAAGGCAGTAAAACAGTAGTATTTGCTGTAGTGGGTGATATGGCGTTAATGCCAGTCTTTGAAGCTGCTGCTTATTTAGAAGCCCAAGAAGTCGGTGTCAGGATTGTATCAGTAATCAATCCCCGTCGCTTATATCGTCCTACCGATGTCGCTTGGGAAAGCTGTTCTGAATCAGATAATGGTTTCTTAGATGATACCGGATTTGAGGCGTTGTTTGGTGGTGATGCTTTGATTGGAGTTACAGCAGGTGCAACGGGGATGTTAGAACCTGTGATGCTGCGGAGTAACTGTAAGCGGGATACCTTTGCTTGGAAGCGCGGGGAGACTACAGCTAGTCCAGCGCAATTGATGGCGTTGAATGGATTGACGGCTGAAAATTTGGTTAAACGTGCTTTAGAGTTGGTTGGTTAAGTTCTAATTTATTCTGTAAGGTGGGCAATGCCCACCCTACAAATCATAAAATATTAGCCGCAGATATACGCAGGCGATCGCATAAATATTAGCGTTTTTCTATGTGTATTTGCGGTTTATTTCAACTTTAAATTGTCTCAATTTGTATAAAAAAATTAATAACTTAGAATAAATATGTTAAAAATAGTAATTTAGTAATTTATATTAAGTAAATTCAAGCATCTATAGTAAATTAAATATGAATGACTTTCTAAAAAATGTTAGACGCTTTATCGGCTATGTTCCTTTTACAAAAGATGCAGTAGCAATGTATTTTTGCATGATTTATCCTCGAACACCAGTTCATGTAAAAGGTACGATTGCTGCTGCACTTGGTTATTTTTTATCACCAGTGGATGCTATACCTGATGTGATAGCAGTTATTGGTTTTACAGACGATGTTAGTGTAATTACAGCAACTCTTACAACTGTAAGTGTTCACGTCACGGACGAACACTGGAAAAAGGCTGATGGTTTTTTTAATTTGTAGGAAAAACATATCCTGGCGAATAGAATTCGCTGTTCATCTTGCACACAAACAAAGTCCGCCTTCGCGGGCTAAAGAATTTGAAACCTGGGTAGGTAGGTTTTATTTTTATAGCCTACGACTTTAGTTAGTAAGAACTTGAAAAAGAGCGTTAGCGTAGTTATCGCTTTATTCCCTGTTATTTTATGGAAGGCGATCGCATTAATTCATCACCCGTGCATGAGCATCTCTACTACCAATTGGACGAATTTGTTCGTTGTAGAGCGAAACAACTGCTACTGTGTCTCGATTCAAGGTGACAAATTCAACTTCATATCCTGCACCACCTTGATGTACTAAAACAACAGTACCTATATCACCCTGCTCTAAACCGTACTCTAGCAAATCAGTTGTAAGAATAATTCTATCAAGTTCATGGATCATTCTTCTCTCCTTATTAAAATAAGTTGAGATTTTGTAATATTGAAAAAAAGGACGTTGTATAAGCGCGATCGCCATCCTCAGCGTTAAAATTATTTTACCCTAAAAATTATAAAAGTTATATTTATTATGAAATTCCAAGTAATTTTCACATTTGATTCAGAATATCAAGGTTATGTTGCCTCAGTTCCTGAACTTCCTGGTTGTGTAAGTCAAGGTAAAACCCTAGATGAGGCAATTGGAAATATTAAAGATGCTATTAAAGGCTACCTTCATGTACAAGCTAAGCATGGGAATCCATATGTTGCCAAGGAAACTCAATCTTTTATCGGGGAAGTTGTAGTCTGAATGGGACGTTTATCAAATATATCCGGGAGAGAGGCTGTCAAAATTTTTGAAAAGTTTGGTTATGTATTGGATCATCAAACTGGAAGCCATATGATACTATGGCACGAATCAAAACCAATTTTATCAATTCCTAATCATCGAGAATTAGCGCCAGGGTTACTTAGAAGCTTGATTCGACAAGCAGGAATTACGGTTGATGAATTCCTTGAAAACAGATGAAAATTTAGTCAAAGCGATCGCATTAATTCATAATTTGTGCCTCTCTACTCACTTCTGCGACTAAAGAGAAAAACCTCTGCGAAACTCTGCGTTAAAAATCAATCT
>DATNQH010000145.1:0-69395 GCA_036704105.1 Leptolyngbyaceae cyanobacterium
GGCTTCGAGGTTGGGGACAATCAAGGCACCGAGCGATCGCCGATCTTGTCCTACCAACATGATTTGATCGATATATGGACTACGCAAACAGGCATCTTCAATCGGCTGTGGTTCGATGTTTTCTCCATTGGTCAGCACAATTGTATCCTTTGCTCGTCCGGTTAGCACCAGATCGTTCTCCGGTGTCACCCAACCTAAATCACCTGTATTAAACCAACCATTCTTATCGATCGCTTTAGCTGTTGCTTCCGGATTTTGATAATATCCTTGCATCACCTGCGGCCCTCGCACCAATACTAAACCCCGTTGCATGGCTGACAGCGGTTGGCGAGTTTCCGGATCGACAATTTTAATTTCTGTAGCTGGCATAGGCAACCCAGAGGAACCGCGCAAATTACGATTGGGGCGACGCACGTTAGTGACGGGAGAAGTTTCTGTTAAACCGTAGCCCCCTAGAATTTCAACGCCTATAATTTCAAAGAAGTTGTCCAAGTGCATGGCTAGGGAACCGCCGCCGCTAATTAAATACTTTACTTGCCCGCCAGTTGCTTCCCGCACTTGTTTATATACCAGTCGGTCTGCTAACTTATGGATTGGGGCTAGGGCTGCTGCTTTAATTCCAGCAACTAGTCGTTCTGTAAGTGGCGGATGCAGATTATTTAAAGCCAATCCTTGAGCAATTCGGCGCGCCTCAATATAGCGTTGACTAGTAGCCAAAAGGGAGTTAATTAAACGCTGCTTTTTGGCGGGTTGTTCGCGGAACTGCTTTTGTACCCCTTCGTAAATTGATTCCCACAGTCGAGGCACACCAATCATGTAGTTCGGTTTGAAGCTTTTGAGATCTGCCTTGACATAACGGATGTTAGTGTAGATCTGGGTGCAACCTTGGGAGAGTAAATAGTATTCGACGCTGCGCTCGTAGCAGTGCCAGACTGGTAATATACTGAGGACGCGATCGCCTACCTGCGGTTGCAATACTACACCGAAGGTGGTGATTTGGTGTAGCAAGTTCCCATGACTCAACATCACTCCCTTGGGCTTGCCACTTGTTCCAGAAGTATACATTAGAGTTGCCAGGTTCTCCCAGTTCTGAGTCACTGGCTGTAAAGTATGGTTTTCTCCCAGTGCTATTAACCGATTAAAGTTAAAGATTTTGAGGGTTTCGTCTTCTTCTATCTCTTCATCGGATAATAAGATCGCCAGCCGAATTGGTAAAGATTCCAGCCTTTCACGCAATTTATTCAGCGTCTTGCTGTCTTCAACTACTAGCGCTGTACTGCCGCTTTCTGTCAAGATAAACAACAGTTCTTCCTTTTCAGCCTGGGCGCTACGGACAACATCGACTCCCCCAGCCATCATTATTCCCTGATCGGCAATCAGCCAGCGCGGGCTATTCTCAGCAATCAAGCCAACGCGATCGCCTGCTTTAACTCCTAACGCCTGTAACCCAGCAGCAAACAATTGCATTTTTTGCGTCAACTGGGTATAAGTTAAAGCTACCTCTGGCGTAGCGCGAGGATCGTGGAGAGCAACAGTTTCTCCAAATTTTGAAGCAGCGATCGCCCAAATTTCTGGTACTGATTGCACTGCGCTATAGTCTACCAAACGCTGCAACTTCAAGCGTTCTTCTTCGGTGAAGTTGATAAAATTGGAATGAGGGTGGTTATGCGACATAACTTAATCGCCTGACGGTCAAAAGGTTGGTGTTTCCAAATTACCCCGTCACAATGGTAATTTAGTTAAATTCTTAGCACACAACTGTTGCTGTCTACTATCATGATACAATTTTGATAATTGCGATCTTAACCTGCCGCACGGTTCGCACTTACAGCAAAGCAAAAAAGCAGGGATGAAAGCGCTGTTAAAATCTATCGGCTAAAGCTGAATCTTGCTTTTAAAGGAAGCTTTCCTGGCGTGCCTTATATCCCAACGTTTCAATTTTCAATTACTTAGCAATTGCGAACTGCGAACTGCGAACTGCGAATTGTTCGGTTAAGCTATCCCTAACACACCCTACGTTTGAATTTGTTGGATCGATATCGTGTCTGCATCCCCCAAACTCATCAGTGAATACAAATGCTTTGACGGTACAATCGGCTTTTATCGCCATCACTCCCAAACTTGTAACGGTGAGATGCGATTTTCCGTCTACCAACCGCCCCAAGCCAAATCGAAATTGCCAGTTCTCTATTTCCTCGCTGGGTTAACTTGCACGGAAGAGAATTTTATGGTAAAATCTGGTGCTTTGAAATACGCGGCAGAATATGGTTTAATTTTGATAGCACCGGATACTAGCCCGCGCAATAGCGGAATTGAAGGTGAGGACAAAGATTGGGACTTTGGTACTGGTGCTGGTTTCTATGTGAATGCGACAGAGACACCTTGGCGATCGCACTACCAAATGTACAGCTACGTCGTTCAAGAATTACCTGCTTTAATTGCCGAGCATTTCCCCATCCTACCAGAAAGACAGGGCATCTTCGGTCATTCTATGGGCGGTCATGGGGCGCTTGTCTGTGCTTTACGCAACCCAAATCAATATAAGTCTGTTTCAGCTTTTTCACCCATAGTTGCACCAATGCGTTGTCCTTGGGGACAAAAAGCTTTTACTAACTATTTGGGAGAAAATAAAGAAAATTGGCGCGATTACGATGCAACTGAACTAATTAAGAAAGTTAAGTATCACAGTCCAATTTTGATCGATCAGGGAACTGCGGATAAATTCTTAACAGAGCAATTAATGCCAGAAGTGTTTGAGCAAGCTTGCAGTGAAGTCAATCAACCCTTAAAATTGAATTACCGTGAAGGCTACGATCACAGTTATTATTTCATTGCCTCTTTTGTTGAAGATCACATCCGCCACCATGCAGCAGCTTTGTACTAGCTGAATTATGAATGCTGGGCGTTGCTGATTATATGTATGATGCCTGAATTTTACGTAATATCAAAAACCCGTAGAGACGTAGCAGTGCTACGTCTCTACATGGGTATTAATACCTTAATTGGTACAACGCCGAATGCTGAATTGCATCATTCATCATTCATCATTTCAAAAAGCTATAACTCTTGAGTGACTGCTGCAAGTTTGGTAAAGGATTCTGCCACTGCTATAGATTGTTCTGAAGTCTTGCTGGCGATGCTTGCAGCTTCAAGAATAGCTTGGCTGGCTCCTGTTGAAGCTTGGGAAGAGTTAGCCGCCGATTCAGCAATTTCCTCAACAAGCGAAATCATTTGCATACTGAAAGCAGCAATCGCTTTTAGTTTTTGTTGAGTCTCCTCTAGTAATGGAGTTTTGGCGATCGCTTGTTCTGTTCCCACCTGGGCTGCGATCGCAGCTTCATCAGTTTCTGCCTGAATTTTCGCCACTAAAAGTTTAATTTCTGCAATTTCCTCGTCCAACTGCTGTGTTGAGGTAAGTATTTTCTCTGCTACGGAATTAAATTCTCGATTGGCTTCAGTGCTGGTGCGGGATGTTGCCAACTTGATATTCATAGCATAGAGCTTGAGTTGAGACACGACATTACTAATAATGTCCACCACTTTAGGAATCCTTTGGGCTGGCTGGTTAAGGCGGTTAACTTTCTGGGTAACTTCGAGAATTGCCTCTCGGCTAGCAACAATACCGTTTATAGTTTGGTTGACAAACTCATGCCCAGATTGTACTGTATGCCCTGCTTGCTGAATTTGTTGTTGTGCTTGTCCAATAGCGGCAATTATTCTTTCAGATGTATCAGCTAAAGCTTGAACGCGATCATAGGCAGATGCAGTTGATTGCATTTGAGCGATCGCATCGCTAGAAAGAGTTTTGACAGATGTTTCGCTCTCTTTGAGCATTTCTGACACCTGACGCTGGAGCGCTTCTTTTTGTTGACGCTGTTCTAGAGAGGTGGCTGAAGCTGCTTGATATGCTTGCTCTACTTGCTTGAGCAGTCTAGCACGATCAAGCGCAATTCCCAATTGCATTGCTAGCTGAGTAAATAAATCGATTTCCCACTGTTGCCAATCACGAGTTTTAGAACATTCATGCGCGATCAACAAGCCAAATAAGCGATCGTCTTTAAGAATTGGGGCTACCAAATTTGCCTTGACGGCAAACGGTTCAATTTGTTTGAGGTGACACTCAGTTAATCCGGCTGCATAGACGTTGTTAGTTGCCTGCACCCGCCCATTTTGATACTTTTCCACATAGTTTTCTGCAAAACACGGATCTTTGATCCGCGCCCACATCGCCTTGGGTAAACCTGGCACAACTGATTCAGCTATAACTGTGCCATACCAGTCTGCATCGAAGCTATAAACTATAACTCGCTCGGTTGCGATCGCTTTGCGCGCTTCCTCTACTGTTGTTTTGAGAATTTCCTCTTCGTTGAGCGATTCTCGAATCCGCTGGGTAACGTCTGCTAGTAATTTGATTCGTACACCTTCAGTATCTATGCGCTGAAGCAGGCTAGCGCGATCAAGTGCAAATCCGACGTGGGTAGCCAATTGGCTAAATAAATCGATTTCCCACTGTTGCCAATCACGAGTTTTAGAACATTCATGCGCGATCAACAAGCCAAATAAGCGATCGCCTTTGAGAATTGGAACAACTAAATTCGCCTTCACCTTAAACGGTTCGATTTGCTTGAGGTGACACTCTGTTAAACCTGCTGCATATATATCGTTAGTCGCCTGCACCCGCCCGTTTTGATACTTTTCCACATAGTTTTCCGCGAAACACGGATCTTTGATCTGCGCCCACATTGCCTTGGGCAAACCTGGCACAACTGATTCTGCAATCACTGTGCCATACCAGTCTGCATCGAAGCTATAAACTATAACTCGCTCGGTTGCGATCGCTTTGCGCGCTTCCTCTACTGTTGTTTTAAGAATTTCCTCTTGGTTGAGCGATTCTCGAATCCGGTGGCTAATATCTATTAATACCTGAGCTACCTTTGCTTTTGTATCTACCTGTTCTAATAAACTAGCGTGTTTGAGGGCAAATCCTACTTGAGTTGCCACCTGAGCGAACGAATCGATCTCAGATTGCTGCCAGAAACGTGGTTTAGAACACTGATGAGCAATCAATAAACCAATTAGCTGGTTGTCTTTAATAATAGGGGCGCTCAGATGTGCTTTAATTGCAAATCGCTCCAACAACCCAATATGAGAATCAATCAGATCTGCTGTATATATATTGTCTATAGCAATAACGCGCCCCTTTCGATATTGCTGTATATCCTCACTGGCGAATAAGGGAGCGTCAATTTTTGCCCATAACATCTTTGGTAAACCGGATGCTACCGATTCTTCGATAAAGCTTCCATCCCGGTTACTCTCAAAGCGAAAAATAACCACGCGATCAACTTTGAAGGCAGAACGAACTTCTTCAACGGTTGTTTTGTATACTTCTGCTTGGGAGAGAGATTCCCAAATGCTGCGAGTGACGTTCATCAACATTTGCGAACGTTCGGTTTGGGCTTCCTGTTTCCACAGCAAATCTGGCAACTGCGCTTCGAGCAAGCCGATGTTTGTCTCCAAAGCAACTAGTTCGTCTTTACCCGCAACGCGATCGCGTGGGGCTGCATCCTCTCGCTGCAATCTATTCACCATTCTAGTAGAAGCTACAGCAGCGTTTTTAACGCGAGAACAGGCGCGATTTAACACAAAAGCAGCGATTCCACCTGCCAATACTGCACTTACCCCTGTTCCCAGTACCAGTGCTAGCAGTTGTTTGTTTAGCTCGCTTTCAGTATCTTGCAGCCTAGCCGCTCCCACTTGTTTTGCCTTGTTAACTTGCTGATGAATCGACTGACTACCTAAGTAGCTACCTATACCAACTGTTATAGCTGGGAGTATGCTGATTGCAAGTGCTAAGGTTGTTGCTTTAATCTGCAAACTCCATTCTTTCTGCTTTGAAGTTTGTTGGTTTTTGGGCTGCTGCGATCGTTTTTCGGCTTGCTTTTGCTGTGGTATTAGCTTTTGCAGTTGAGGTGAGACTGTAGCTGAAGCTGTTTTGCCGTTACGGGCTGTATCAACGGTGCTAGGAGCAATCTTGTTATTTTTGGACTGAGGGGATGGCTCTTGAGTCATGAAATTCTCAACTTCAAATGAATAATTACAGCCAGTCGGTTAACAAGATTCAGGCGAAGCAGTTGAGACGCATTGGATAATTAAGACCTATACTTAATTATTTCTCTACTTTCTCAACCGGAAGATCTGAGTTCTATAGCTAGCTTTTGACGGTAGGCATAGTTGGGGTAAAAGTAGCATAACGCTTAATTTAACTACTTTCTAACGCCTTGATTGTCTATTCTTTACTTTTTTTTGTCAATATTTTAGTTGTTTTAAAAGTAGTGACAAAAATAAGCCGTAAGTCGTAAGTTATAGGTCGCAAGCAAGTAATAAATGTTACAAACCAAGTAACTTTAATTATGGATGTATATTGTGCAAAAAATCACGCTATCAGAGCCGCCTAATAAAATAAGTCATAAGTGAAACAGCTGTGTTTATCTAGCAATCTTATTTCAGTACGGTAGGCTTAAATAGCGAAACCACTTCCGGCATCGCCTACTTTGTGAAAGTAGGGTAGGCTTCTAGTTTGCACAAGACTTGATGCCTGTTTTACAAATCGCTTAGGATTGCTGAATCTGATTATTATAAATAGTCCTGAAACTACTTTGTTTACTTAAGACTTACGACTTAATTACTAACTTGCTGCCCTAAAGGAAGCTTGCTCATGAAGAAGACGATACTCAAAAGTCGCACCACAGACAAAAGCAAGGAGAAATTGGGAAGCAACCTAATTTGGATGATGGCGATCGCCAGCGGAGCTGCTGCTGCCAATTTGTACTATAATCAGCCGCTGCTAGCAATCATTGCCCAAAGTTTTCAGACATCGGAACATAGCGTCGGATTGATTCCGATGCTGACTCAAATTGGCTACGCGATCGGAATTTTCCTGCTCGTTCCTTTGGGTGACTTGGTAGAACGTCGCCGCTTGATTCTGACGATGCTGGTAGTAACAGCTTTCGCTTTAGGGGCAGCAGCAGTGTCTCCTAACCTTACCTGGCTAGTTGGTGCGAGTTTAGCGATCGGGATGACGACTATTGTGGCGCAACTAATTGTTCCATTTGCGGCAAACTTAGCTTCCCCGCAAACGCGAGGCAAAGTGGTTGGAATGGTGATGAGTGGTTTGCTGATCGGTATACTTTTAGCCCGCACTGTCAGCGGTTTTGTCGGAGCAAATTTTGGCTGGCGATCAATGTATTGGCTTGCCAGTATACTGATGATTCTGCTGGCACTTGCCTTATGGAAGTTGCTGCCAAAGAGCCAGCCAACGCTCAAAGTTCCTTATCTAAAGTTAATGCAGTCTTTGTTCGAGCTAATTCGTCAGCCTGTCTTGCAAGAGGCATCGCTGGCCGGGGCAATGTCGTTCGGGGCATTTAGTGCGTTTTGGAGTACTCTGGTGTTTTTGTTGGCACAACCTCCATATCACTATGGCAGCGAAGCGGCGGGGTTGTTTGGCTTAGTTGGAGTAGTGGGAGCGGCGGCAGCACCACTTGTGGGAAAGTTAGCAGACAGGAGAAGCCCGAAACTAACTGTGGCACTGGGGCTGACAATTACAACGATCTCATTTTTGGTGTTCTGGTGGCAAGGACATCAGCTAGTAGGGTTAATTTTTGGGGTGATATTATTAGACTTGGGCGTGCAAACCACAATGGTTTCTAACCAAGCACGCATCTATAGTTTGCCTCCAGAAGCCCATAGTCGTTTGAACGCGCTCTACATTATGTTCTACTTCTTGGGGGGAGCGTTAGGATCTTTTCTGGGTGCGTATGGTTGGAGTCGCTGGCAATGGAATGGAGTTTGCGCTGTGAGCTTGCTGATGTTGGCGATCGCTTTCACAACTTTCTTCAAGCGCAGTCGCCCTAAACTCCACGTGTCGCAATAAAGGATAGCCTACTTTCCAATAAAGGTGGGGGTTATAAGTTTGATGTTTGCAGTTGTCACACCAAAAGAAATTCAGTTGTCCCCAGGAACAGTAGTACGGCTACCTGGTACTTGGCAAGATTATCAGATATTGAGCCAGCAATTAGGCGATCGCTCCTCGCCTCGGATCAAATATCGATCTGGAGAGATTTTGTTGATGGCTCCTTTACTGGAACATGGACGCAAAATCGGTATAATCGCTGATGTAGTCAAAGTTTTGCTTGATTGTCTGGGGCAGGAATACGAGGCATTTACGCCAATTACAATGGATCTGCCAGAGTCAAGAGGCATTGAACCAGATTACTGCTTTTATATTGAAAACTGGGCAGCGATTGCAGGTAAAGATCGGATTAATTGGGGCAAAGATCCTGCTCCCGATTTAGTTATTGAGGTAGATGTTACTAGCTACACCGATGTCAATGACTATCTGCCCTATCGAGTGCCAGAAGTTTGGTTGTTAAGAAATCAGCTAGTAATTTATAACTTGCAGGGCGATCGCTACAACGTCAATTTTAACAGCCGCTATTTTCATAATCACAATATTTCAGAGATTATTCAAGAGTGCTTCCAAATTGCTAAGCAGCGCAATACGAGTACTGCGATTCGAGAGTTAAGGCGGAAATTGGCAAACGAAAATTAATTTTTGATTTCTAAAATTTCCCTGTATTAAGTAAATGCGATCGCAGCTTAACGCAGATAAACACCTACTTTGGGAGGAAGACAAAAAGGCAATTTTCTTATTTACTTATTTATCTACAATTACGAATAAAGTACGGTAGGCTTAAACGCCAGAAGTGGTTCTGGCATCGCCTACCTTTGCTTAATCTTCATGCGACTGCAAAAAATTTTTGTAGTATTAATGTAGTATTTAATAGCTATTGCTAGAGCATTATAAGCTGGCTGGAATGTCAAAAAAACGCAAACACACCAAAAAATACCGCCGCGCAACTCATCCGCTCAAACGCCTTCTCGACTATAGCCATAACTATAGCCGTCAAATTTGGCAAGCATCAATTTACTCAGTTCTCAACAAAATCTTCGATCTAGCACCACCCGCCTTAATTGGGATTGCGGTTGATGTGGTAGTGCAAAAGCAAGATTCAATTATTGCTCGTTGGGGTGTAAAGGATGTTTTTGCACAATTCTTGATCCTTTCCGTCCTGACTGTGATCATATGGATCTTGGAATCGGTATTTGAATATGCGTATGCGCGAATGTGGCGTAACTTAGCTCAGATAATTCAGCACGATTTGCGCCAAGATGCATACAACCATTTACAAGAACTGGAACTAGCCTATTTTGAAGAACGCAGTACGGGCGGTTTGATGTCAATTTTGAGCGATGATATCAACCAACTGGAAAGATTTCTCGATATTGGTGCGAATGAAATCATCCAAGTCACAACTACGGTGCTGGTAATTGGGGGTGCTTTCTTTATCCTCGCTCCCAGCGTAGCGTGGATGGCGATGCTACCAATGCCTTTTATTTTATGGGGTTCTGTAGCTTTTCAGCGTCTGTTGGCTCCTCGCTATGCTGAGGTGCGGGAAAAGGTGAGTTTAATTAATGCTAGACTGGCAAACAATTTGTCTGGCATGATGACAATTAAAAGCTTTACCGCAGAAGAGTATGAATCGTTGCGGGTAGCAGAAGAAAGTGATGCTTATCAACAAAGTAACCGTCGCGCGATCACTCTATCGGCTGCATTCGTACCGTTAATTCGGATGATCATTCTGGCGGGTTTCACTGCTTTGTTGCTATTTGGTGGGATGGAAGCGATCGCGGGGAGAATGTCTGTAGGTACTTACAGTGTCTTGATTTTCCTGATCCAACGCTTACTCTGGCCTTTAACTAGATTAGGGGAAACTTTCGATCAATATCAACGGGCGATGGCTTCGACTAATCGCGTGATGAATCTGCTGGATACGCCGATTGAAATTCATTCAGGAGATATACCCTTACCGATCGGTTCGGTACGCGGTGAGTTGGAATTCCAGCACGTCACCTTTGCTTACAATGGGCGATCGCCTGTAATTGAAAATCTATCTTTGCACATCCCAGCGGGTAAGACAATTGCTGTTGTCGGTTCAACAGGATCGGGTAAGAGTACATTAGTAAAACTATTACTGCGTTTGTACGAAATTCATTCAGGAACGATTACCCTGGATGGAATCGACATCCGCGATCTCAAGTTCAAAGATTTACGTCGCGCCATTGGCTTAGTCAGTCAGGATGTATTCTTATTTCATGGCACTGTAGCGGAGAATATTGCTTACGGTAGTCCTGATGCTACTGAATATGAGGTGATAGAGGCGGCTAAGATTGCAGAAGCACACGAGTTTATCATGCAACTACCCCAAGGTTATGAGACGATTGTAGGGGAAAGAGGGCAAAAGTTATCGGGTGGACAACGACAAAGGATTGCGATCGCTCGTGCTATCCTGAAAAATCCCCCAATTCTAATTTTGGATGAAGCTACCTCGGCAGTGGATAATGAAACCGAAGCAGCTATTCAGCGATCGCTCGAAAAAATTACAGTTAATAGAACCACAATTGCGATCGCTCATCGTCTTTCGACTGTCCGTAATGCCGATTGTATCTACGTTATGGAGTATGGCAAATTAGTAGAACGAGGAACCCACGAACAACTACTTGATCGACAAAAGATTTATGCTAGCCTTTGGCGCGTACAATCAGGTTTGAAATAATTACGAATTAAGAATTATGATGTTGTTTGGTAATCCCCAGCCAATCGGGGAAGAAGGATGGCGACAGCAGTTAAACCGATTTGTTCAAGCACATCAACAAGAACTAGCAGCGCTGGCTTGGGGACTATTTTTAGAAAAGGGCGAAAGTGATGATACGTTGGGGATTGACTTGCAACCATCTCCACGTTTTGTCTTTTGTCCTAAAGCTGCGATTGAGACATTAAATAGTAATGTCAACAATCAGATTCAGGAAATCTTAGGATTCATAGATGGTTATAAACCTGAAAAAGAAGTTTTGATCGTCGGAATTGGTAGCGGACAAATTAAGCTAATTCAATTTGAACCAAATCCTACACCCCCAGAATGTTTTGAGCAAGTGGCGCTGGATGTGGATAGTTTACTGGAGAGATTAGAGCAGAGTTTAAGTGAGTATGTGCAATCCTAAATAAGGATGAAAAAATCACATATGTAGGCTTACTCTTATTGCTTGCTACACTCATGTACAACGATAAATCTGTGTTGATCAGTGGTTAATTATCATTTATCTACTGTTTCTGAGTAACAATAGCAAATATGGTACTATGCAAGCCTTTATATACTACAGAATATGGTGCTGCATATGTTGGTGATTCACTAGAATTATTAGCTCAGCTTGATTCTAATTCAATTGATTTAGTCATGACATCGCCTCCTTTTGCCCTGCAAAGGGAAAAGACTTATGGCAATGTAGAGCAAGAAGCTTATGTAAATTGGCTGTTTGTTTTTTGTGAACAGGTATATCGAGTTCTAAAGCCACATGGCAGTTTTGTAATTGATTTGGGGGGAGCTTATCAAAGTAAACGTCCAGTGCGATCGCTTCACAACTATCGCATTTTAATTAAATTATGCGATGAGCTAGATTTTCGCCTTGCTGAAGAATTCTTTTGGTACAACCCCTCCAAATTACCTTCCCCGATTGAATGGGTGAATAAACGTAAGATTCGAGCTAAGGATTCTGTTAATACTATCTGGTGGTTATCAAAAACTGATAATCCTAAAGCTAATGTCAGTAACGTGCTTGTTCCTTATTCGGAGCGCATGAAAAAGCTGCTGAAGAATCCGGAAAAATATTACCAACCCAAGGAACGTCCATCAGGGCATGATATTGGTACAGCTTTTGCTACTAACAATGGTGGTGCGATTCCCTCTAATTTATTGCAAATTCCTAATACTGAAAGCAGTTCTCGATATATTCAACTCTGTAAAGCTGTTAATGTTCCGTCACATCCAGCACGTTTTCCTCAAAAACTACCGCTGTTTTTCATTAATTTCTTAACAGAGCCAGGAGATATAGTACTTGATATATTTGCGGGTTCTAATACTACAGGAGCAGCGGCTGAGTCTGTACATCGTCGCTGGATAGCCTTTGAACAAAATCTGTCTTATTTATCTGCTTCCGTCTTTCGGTTTATAGATGCTAATGAAAGTATTGATGCTGCTGCAAAACTATTTGATAAACTGCTGGGAAGGCAAGAAACAATAAATATTAAACCCTCTATAGAGCTTAGTTTAGGAATATAATTTTAAAGATGTAATTTAGTTTGGACTGATATTTTTTGCTTACTAGAGTAGACAAGCTCACCTTGTCTAACTAATTTCATAGGTATTTTAGGATTATTAATAGATTCTTGCTTTTCCAGCTTAACTTCCCATTCTTTGAATTTTACTTCGAGTGAGATTACGAATTTGCGCTACATCATCAGCGATCGCCATCAATTCTGCTAATGCTTGTTGCGGATCGAGATTCTGCCTAGCAACATCAGCAATTAACTATCAGTAAGGTGGGCATTGCCCACCCTACGCTTATGTAATCACTGTTGGTTTTTCCATTCCTGTGAAGTTACGAATTTGCGCCACTTCATCAGCGATCGCAATTAATTCTGCTAATGCTTGTTGCGGATCGAGATTTTGCTTAGCAACATCAGCTTCATAGCTTTCGATATAAACTCTTAAAGTTGCACCTTGCGTACCTGTCCCAGAAAGACGAAATACGATCCGAGATCCATCAGTGAAACCGATGCGGACACCTTGATTTTTACTAATGCTACCATCAACGGGATCTGTGTAGCTAAAGTTATCGGAGTATTCCACCTCATAGTTACCGAATTTCTTACCTTTAAGGTTGAGTATGGCAGATTGCAGACTCTGCATCAACGTGGCGGCGCGATCGCTATCGACTCCTTCATAATCATGGCGTGAATAATAATTACGCCCGTATTTTTGCCAATGTTCTGTGACAATCTGCTCGACTGATTGTTGCCGCACTGCTAAAATATTCAACCAAAACAGTACTGCCCACAACCCATCTTTCTCGCGGATGTGGTTGGAACCAGTTCCGAAACTCTCTTCCCCGCAAAGAGTTGCTTTCCCCACATCCAGCAAATTACCAAAAAACTTCCAACCCGTGGGGGTTTCATAGCAGTCAATCCCTAGCTGCGCTGCTACTCTATCTGGGGCTTGACTAGTGGGCATAGATCGTGCTATCCCAGCTAATCCAGATTTATAACCAGGGGCTAATTTAGCATTTGCTGCTAATATTGCCAAACTATCACTGGGAGTAACAAAAAAGTTGCGTCCCAAAATCATGTTGCGATCGCCATCTCCATCGGAAGCCGCGCCAAAATCCGGTGCATCTTTACCATAGAGAATTTCTACCAAATCGTGCGCATAGACAAGATTCGGATCTGGGTGTCCGTTACCAAAATCTTCCAACGGCGTACCGTTAATCACAGTTCCCGCAGCTGCACCCAACCTTTTTTCAATAATCGCATGAGCATAAGGCCCGGTAACTGCGTGCATGGCATCAAAACACATCCGGAAGCCGCCAGATGCCAAGTATTGACGAATGCGATCAAAATCAAACAACGACTCCATTAGTTCGCTGTAATCCTGCACGGAGTCGATCACCTCGACTACCATTTCGCCCAAATGGAACTCACCCAATGTATCCAAATCTACATCAGGTGCATCGATAATTTTGTATTGGTCGATAACTTTACTGCGGCTATAAATTGCTTCCGTCACCTTTTCCGGTGCCGGCCCGCCATTGCTAGTGTTGTATTTTACGCCAAAATCACCGTTTGGCCCGCCAGGATTATGGCTGGCAGAAAGAATAATCCCCCCAAGGGTGTTGTACTTGCGAATAATGCAAGATGTAGCCGGGGTAGACAGGATACCTGCTTGACCGACCTTAATTCGCCCAAATCCGTTGGCTGCTGCCATTTTCAGGATGATTTGGATGGCTTGACGATTGTAGTAACGACCGTCACCGCCTAGGGCGAGAGTTTGTCCTTGGCAATTTTCTAGAACATCGAAAATTGATTGGACAAAGTTTTCCAGGTAATCGAACTGCTGAAAAGCCGGGACTGATTTGCGTAGCCCGGAAGTACCAGGTTTTTGATCTGTAAAAGGAGTTGTGGAAACAGTACGGAAGTTCATGGTAGGTGTCAACAAGTGACTTGATTATGAACGCATTTTGAGATCTGAGAGTTAGTAACTAATTCTCAACGCTCAACACTTAATCTACCTGAACCTGCACCAATACCTTAAGTAAGATAACTTGCGATCGCCAATTTTGCTATAGATAGTTGACCAAAGAGCGATAGATAAAAGTGTATTCTTAGCTTGACTCTCCAGCTAACTAGAGACTTCAAAATAGATATAGCAAAAGAGTTATATTTATGGATACCCTCACACTTAAACTACGAGGCATGAGTTGTGCCTCCTGTGCTAGGAATATTGAATCAGCGATCCGTTCTGTTCCAGGGGTAAGTGACTGTAGCGTCAACTTTGGCGCGGAACAAGCCGCAATTAAGTATGACCCCCACAAAACTAATTTAGATAAAATTCAAGCTGCGGTGGATGCTGCGGGATATTCATCCTACTCCCTCCAAGAACAAGAAATCCTAACAGGAGAGGATGATGCCCACAAAGCAGCCCGACAAGCAGAATTAGGCGACCTCACCCGTAAAATTGTAGTCGGGGGAGTAATCAGTGTCCTATTGATTTTAGGCTCGCTGTCTGCCATGACTGGCATTAAGATTTCGCTAATTCCAGCATGGCTATCTAATCAGTGGTTTCAGTTGGTACTAACTGCACCCGTTCAGTTTTGGTGTGGTTACTCGTTCTACATCAACACCTGGAAATCTCTTAAGCGCCATGCAGCAACGATGGATACGTTGATTGCGCTGGGTACGAGTGCTGCATATTTCTATTCTGTGTTTGCTACCTTTTTCCCTAACTTCTTCATCAACTCTGGCTTGATGCCAGAAGTATATTACGAAACCGCAGCAGTTGTTATTACCTTGATTTTGCTAGGACGACTGTTTGAAAATCGCGCCAGGAGTCAAACTTCAGCAGCTATTCGTCAACTCATTGGTTTGCAAGCTAGAGATGCCAGAGTCATTCGCAACGGACAGGAAATAGATGTTCCGATTCAAGCAGTGCAGATTGATGATGTAATTTTAGTACGTCCAGGCGAAAAAATTCCCACTGATGGCGTAGTGATCGAAGGTTCTTCCACGATTGATGAATCAATGGTGACAGGTGAGAGCGTACCAGTCAAAAAGCAGCCGGGAGATGAAGTAATTGGAGCTACGATTAATAAAACTGGTAGCTTTAAGTTTCGAGCCACGCGAGTAGGAAGGGATACGGTTCTCGCTCAAATTGTCCAACTCGTGCAACAAGCTCAAGGTTCAAAAGCACCAATTCAGAGATTAGCAGATCGAGTCACAGGCTGGTTTGTGCCTGTGGTAATCGCGATCGCAATCTCCACCTTCATTATTTGGTTTGACATCATGGGCAATCTCACCCTAGCACTGATTACCACAGTAGGAGTGCTGATTATCGCTTGTCCCTGTGCCTTGGGTTTAGCTACCCCTACATCTGTAATGGTTGGTACGGGTAAAGGTGCAGAAAATGGCATTTTAATTAAAGGTGCAGAAAGTCTAGAACTTACTCATAAAATCCAGACGATTGTCTTAGATAAAACTGGGACAATTACCGCAGGGAAACCAACTGTAACTGACTTTGTGACTGTGGGTGGCACTGCTAATCGCAATGAACTCAAACTTTTGCGTCTTGCAGCAACGGTAGAACGTAATTCGGAACATCCTTTAGCTGAGGCTGTAGTTAGGTATGCTTCTTCCCAGCAAGTAGAGCTTTCCCAAGTGCAAAACTTTGAAGCAATTGCTGGTAGTGGCGTACAAGGTTATGTATCAGACAGACTAATACAGATTGGTACACAACGTTGGATGCAAGAACTCTTAATTGATACTCAGTCTCTACAAGCAGATAAAGATAGATGGGAAGCTGCTGGTAAAACTGTTATTTGGATTGCAGTAGATGGGGAAATTCAGGGTTTGATGGGAATTGCAGATGCTCTTAAACCTTCTTCAGCAGAAGCTATAAAAATGTTACAGAGGTTGGGTTTAGAGGTAGTCATGCTGACTGGAGATAATCGTCAAACCGCTAGTGCGATCGCGCGTGAAGTTGGCATCAAGCGAGTATATGCTGAAGTCAGACCAGATCGAAAAGCCGCTAAAGTACAGGAACTTCAATCGGAAGGCAAAATTGTAGCAATGGTTGGCGATGGCATTAATGATGCACCTGCTTTGGCTGGGGCAGATGTGGGGATAGCAATTGGTACGGGGACGGATGTAGCGATCGCTGCTAGTGACATCACCCTGATCTCTGGCGACTTGCGAGGCATTGTTACGGCAATTCAACTTAGCCGAGCCACAATGCGGAACATCCGCCAAAATCTCTTTTTTGCCTTTATCTACAACGTAGCAGGAATTCCAATTGCTGCTGGAATTTTATTTCCCATCTTTGGCTGGTTACTCAATCCGATTATTGCAGGTGGAGCAATGGCATTTAGCTCAGTCTCTGTTGTTACTAACGCCTTGCGCTTGCGAAACTTTCACCCCATCATGTGACGGAGTTTAACAGATGTTGAGTAAAAAAACGATTTTGGGAAATTTTATTGGTTTGGGATTTTTGCTGGGCTTTAGTTCAGGGGTAGCAGTAGCCCAAATGCCACACGAAATGCCAGCTTCTTCGTCTGACTCTACCACTCAATTTCGCCGGATTGAACAACCTTTGGGGTTAAAAGTTGCTGTAACCATAGGTGGCACAGCATTAATTGGGCTGGAATTATGGTGGTTTCTTTTCAGTAAAACTAAAGCTCAGCAGGCTAAGAAATAAGAGGCAGACGAGCAGAGGGGGTGGGGAGCAGAGGGGTAAATCCCATACCTGATGGTAGCGGCTGGCAACAAAGATCTAACTTGTGCGGAACATTTCAAAATTCTAGCTGTTGCGATCGCATTGCCAACCAACTTAAAGCAAGCTTGCTTTTTTGCTCTTATTGTGGTAAGAAAATTGGGCGCGCTCGCAACAGTTTATAGAGAAGTGCGAATTGCAATTCTCCCGCAGCGGGAATTGAAGCGGTTAACTATCAGCAGGCTGATCCATTAATTCTGCCTTCAGTTCATCCACCGTTTTATTCAGGTACACTGCTCGTTCATCCACTGCCCTAATCCATTCAAGCGGAAACCAGTGGTGTTGCCCATCATCAGCACTATGCTTCGTCAATTTGATGTATTTGCCGCCTTCTACCTTGTCGACATTGCCAATATGCTCTTCAGATGCACCCGCTAAACCACCAGGGCCATCTGCATAGACTGGCATATGTTCTTTTATCTTTGATATATCCATCTTCAGCCTCTTGTTAAAATACATAGACTGACACATAAACCATTTTGTATCAGCCTGGAATTGTGTTGACTTATGCTTTGTTGAAGTAGCTCCAGAGTATGCTGCTCTCCATCTGCGACTCCTCATTCCACAGAAGGAATTCTCAACCCACCAAAAATAACTAAATTAGCGGTGTCGGGAAATGCAGCCACCTGGTAAAAGTTCCATAACCCCGCGACTGTTAAGAAAGTCAAAAGTTGAGCATTCGGGCATTGAATTAGCTAAATACAACCCCGCTATTGAGCGATTGAGTATATGCGCTCCTTAAATGTGCAACAACTTAAGTTCGAGCAATATTGAAGTCTGGGATGGGATGGCGATAAATCAACCTCCTTATTCAATTCCAAGCCTGTAAGTGATGTAATCTTGACAACTTCTAACTCACCAGTAGTGCAAGATACTTTCTTGTTCATTCTCCTGACTTTTAATTGTGTAGAACGTTCTATTTAAAAATACTTTTAAACCAGAACTAAGGCATTTAGACAACGTTCAACCACAACTGAAGTTAATAAGGAGACAGACAGATATGATGGTTAAACCACTGATCGCTCCGCAAGAACTGGCTAAGCTTTTAGGGCAGGAACCTGTTGTATTAATAGATACACGCGATGCCGCAGAGTATGCATTGTCTCACATACCTGGGGCGGTAAATATTCGAGAGATTTTCACCTATCTGGCAAACTCTACACCCGAAGGTTTAGCAAGCTTGCGATCGCAGTTTGCAGAGCTTTTGGGAACAGCAGGCGTTTCAGGGATGGAACGAATCGTCATCTACGAAGATGCGATGAATAAGGGCTATGGGCAGTCTTGCCGAGGATACTTTTTGTTGACTTATTTAGGTTGTTCTAAGGTTTCTGTGTTGCATGGGGGTTATCAAGCGTGGATTGCCGCAGGATTAGCGACAACTGAGGAAGTTCCTATTGCTAAAGAAAAAATGTTTGAGGTGAAACTCGATTCGTCAATTATGGTGACAACAGAAGAGATGTTGCAAGCATTGGAAGATCCGGCGATAGTCAAGTTAGACGTTAGAGACGAAGATGAATGGCTAGGACTGAGTTCCTCGCCTTATGGAGTCGATTTTTGCCCGCGTAAAGGCAGAATTCCTGGTGCGGTTTGGATTGAGTGGTATCAGATGATGGTTCCAGACTCTAAAGTGCCGATGTTTCGATCAGTTGAAGAAATCCGCGATATCTGCCAGCAAGTCGGAATTACACCAGAAACAACAGTCTATATTTACTGCTTCAAAGGATCGAGAGCCGCTAATACGCTGATTGCGCTTAAAGAAGCAGGCATCAAAGATGTCAGAAATTACTTTAGTTCTTGGAATGAATGGTCGCGCGATTCACAATTACCAATTGAGACGGGAGAACCCAGCAAGGTTAGTGTCGCGGTTACTGTTTAGGCTGAAAGGGGGTGTAGATTTGCATTATCACCCCACACTTCCAATTTCGTTACGCGAATTACCTTGTTCGTATCCGTAATGTGATTTAATTAGATAGAATGTTCTATTTAGGTGCTTATGTCTGAAACTACGGTCGTAACCAAAGAGGTAGCAGCACCTCTTCGCCCTGTTAGCAAAGAAGGCTTAGAAAATCTGGCAGCAACGGCAAAGGCGAATCCTGATGTGGTGAAGTCGCTGAAAATTAAGACTGTTTGCGAGGGACAGTTCCGCAACCTCAACTATGTCAGGGATTTGCCAGCTCATGTAGTTGACGAACCGCCCAGTTTGTTAGGACAAGATACCGCTCCTAATCCGTCTGAAGCAGTGTTGGCGGCTTTGGGTTCTTGCCTCTCGGTGGGCATCCACGCAAACGCGATAATGCGGGGAATTACACTAACGAAACTGGAACTGGAACTCGCAGGGGATATCAATATTACAGGCGTTTGGGGTATCGGCGACTTGGCCCAGAAGCGGCTAGGCTTTACGGATATTCGAGTCAAGGTGGACTTAGAAGGAGATGCCAGTCGGGAAGAGTTGGAAGATTTGGTGGCTCACTCGAATTTCTGGTCTCCGGTGGCGAATACGCTACGTTTGCCTGTAAATATGGATGTTTCATTAGCTTAAAGCGTTGATTCAATTTAAGTTTCGGTGATTAAGCTTCGGCGCAATGCACCGAAGCTTAATCACCACGTATTACCTTTTTTAAGAATTTTCTTGCAATTAGTTCCAAGTTATGCTGCTCAATCAAACATTGTCTCAAGATTCTCAGGCGGTTTCTCCTATAATTGCATTGCGAAGAGCGATCGCCGTCGACTTAGCCCCCAAAGTTGAAGATATCGATTTGAAGGGTGAATATCCGCGCGATTTCATGCATCAGGTGGGAGCGATCGGGGGATTTAAACAGGCGGTTTCTCCTGAGTTTGGCGGGGCTGGCAACGGGTTGAGAGCGGCAATCCAGGTGATTGAGGCAATTTCTCAAGAGTGCCTGTGTACGGGATTTATGAGTTGGTGTCAGATCGCTTGTACTTGGTATATGCAAAACAGTGCAAATGATTATCTGAAGCAGAACATATTGCCTCAAGTTGCAACCG
This sequence comes from Leptolyngbyaceae cyanobacterium, assembly GCA_036704105.1. Taxonomy (GTDB): domain Bacteria; phylum Cyanobacteriota; class Cyanobacteriia; order Cyanobacteriales; family Chroococcidiopsidaceae; genus Chroococcidiopsis. Next base: position 20,001 of record DATNQH010000145.1, read on the forward strand.
GAAAGATCTTGGGTGGTACGGGGTTATCGAACCCAATGAAACACTTTGCCCAAATTGAGAAAATTGCACTCGCAGCGGAGCGTCAACCAGGAGGCTATGTACTCAATGGAATGCTACCTTGGGTTTCTAATGTTGGGGCTGGGCATTACTTTGGCGTTGCGGCTCGGATTGCCGATGAGTCAGAATATCTAATGGCGATCGTGTCTGATGAGCTAGAAGGGCTAACGCTGCGCCAAAATGCTCATTTTATTGCGCTTGAAGGAAGTAATACTTTTAGTTGCGTTTTTAGGGATGTGTTTGTTCCCGATGAGTTAATTTTAGCTGCACCCTGCGAGGAATATGTAAAAAGGATTCGACCGGGTTTCATTTTGACTCAAGTGGGTATGGGGCTGGGATTGGTTGCAAGCTGTATCGAAATTATGGAACGTGCCAACCAACGCTTAGGACATATTAATTGTTATTTGGACGATCGCGCCGAAGATTTAGCAACAGATTTGTCACTGGCTCGCAGCAAAACTTTTGCTTTAGCTGATGAAATTAGCGATCGTACTGAACCGCTCGAACTTCACTTGCAAAAAAAGGTAATTCAAGCTCGAATTGTCGCCTCTGAACTTTCACTTCGGGCTGCAAATGCCGCAATGCTTCATGTTGGCGCGAGGGGATATTTGCATGGATGCAAGGCAGAAAGAAAGTTACGAGAAGCTTATTTTGTGGCAATTGTCACGCCTGCTTTAAAGCAACTTAAAAAGATGCTCAGCGATATGAAATAAAAAAGCTTGTAAGAGGAAGTATTCAAGATGCGCGCAAATAAAGTTACAGCAATTGAGTAGAGCCGCAGCGTCTGTGAGCAAACTGCACTAATATAAAAAAGTCGCGCAATCGTACTATACAATTTGGTTTTATGGTTGCAACCTAAATGTTTGCTAAAAACCATGACTTGCAAGCATTTTATCAATCCAAGGCTCCAAAATCGTATAGGATCGCCATTGACGGGAAGAGTATCGAGTTCCTGCAACAGCTTGCCTTTTACTTCCGCTAAGCGATCGCTCCAACAAAACGCGCACGCCAACGCAGAAGCCGTAGTTTCATGTCCGGCAAATAGTAGTGTCAGCAGTTAATCGCACAACTCCTCATCGGTCATCGGTTGAGTTGCCTCATCCCGTGCTGCTATTAGTAATGTGAGAATATCATCTCTATTAGAGTCGTCTTGCCTTATTCTTTCTTGAATTTCTTCAATTAATCGCTTCATTTCTAATCTGTGTTTTTAGGTAAACTGTAATTATTTACACTCATTTGTTAAGTATAAACACCCAAATTATCTTTCAGTGTGGATTAAAGTTGGCTAATCACGCTTGGAAAAAGCTTAGTCCTGCGTATTAATACGGTCATAAATTATCCCCATAGAAAAAAAATCGTAAATATACCATGTGTTACTCGAATAGCTTTATTTTAAACTGTCTTCGAGTAAGAATTCGAGGCAGTAATTATGTCGGTGACACAGGCGATCCAGATTGCAGATATGGTGCGTGAAACTCGACAGCATTTAGGGCTGACACAAGAGGAATTTGCCCTCAAACTAGGAGTTTCTTATCAAAGTGTGAACCGCTGGGAGAACGGACGGACTAAGCCTTTACCGATAGCCGTCAACCGAATTAAGCAGATACTAAGCTCTACAGGCGATCAAGGCTTCGAGCTGCTACTGAAGTATTTTCCCGACGATGCGATCGCATCGTCAGCGCTCTAAATTTGTTGATGTAGTTAGACAACTGCAATCCCGACTTGAATTTCAATACCATTGATAACAAAGCCGTAACACTGCTCGTATGACCCCCGCCAAAATTTCTCTAACAACACCTGACTTTCGGACGCTGTTTGAGTCAGCACCTGACTCGTACTACGTACTGTCACCGGATTTTACAATCCTAGCGGCGAGTGATGCTTTCTTACGCGCTTCAATGACCAAACGAGAGGAGATTGTAGGTCGTGGGCTGTTTGAGGTTTTCCCAGGCAATCCTGACGATCCTAGCAATACGGGGGTGAGCAATCTACGCGACTCATTAGAAAGCGTGCTGAAGCATGGGGTTCCGCATACAATGGTAGTGCAGAAGTACGACATTCCCCGTCCAGATTCAGTTGGCGGCGGATTCGAGGAGAGGTATTGGAGTCCAGTTAGTTACCCAGTTTTTGGGGTTGACGGTCGAGTTGCTTATATTATCCATCGAACCGAGGACGTGACGGAATTTGTCCGACTGAAGCAAGAAGGAAGCGAACAGCAGAAGCTAACACAAGAATTGCAAACCCGTGCGGAGCAGATGGAAGCCGAAATCTACAGCCGGGCGCTGGAGTTACAGTCGGCTAATAGACAGTTAAGAGCGGCTAATGAAGCTTTGGCTGAATTAGACAGAGCCAAAACAGCTTTTTTTAGTAATGTGAGCCACGAGTTCCGCACACCACTGACGCTGATGCTTGCTCCTATAGAAGATATTTTGGACAATTCCACGCTTGCTTCTTGCGATCGCGAACAGTTAGAAATTGTACACCGCAACGCCCGACGCTTGCTTAAACTGGTAAATAACCTACTTGACTTCTCCCGGCTGGAAGCTGGTAGAGTGCAGGCTGTCTACGAACCGACAGATTTAGCTACTTTTACTTTGGATTTGGCGAGTGGATTTCGTTCAGTAGTAGAACGCGCTGGCTTAAGCTTCATAGTAGATTGCTCACCCCTGGAGTCACCTATTTATGTAGACCGCGAGATGTGGGAGAAGATACTGCTTAACTTGCTCTCAAATGCTTTCAAGTTCACATTTGAGGGTAAAATTGCCCTAAGCCTGCATTCGATTGGCGAGTGCGTGGAGCTGACTGTGCAGGACACTGGTACGGGTATCCCATCTGAAGAATTGCCTCATCTGTTTGAACGTTTCCATCGCGTCCCTTTGACACGCGCACGCACTCATGAGGGGTCGGGCATTGGCCTTGCGTTAGTGCAGGAACTGGTAAAGCTGCACGGTGGCACAGTGAGCGTATCAAGCATTGTAGGGGAGGGAACAACTTTCACCGTAGTCATACCAATCAATTCAGATAGCTCGCAAAGAAAGGACAAGTTCACATTTCCTACTCAAAAGTCAATAGGTATAGCTGATTACGTTGAAGAAGCATTGCGCTGGCTACCCGAAGAAGAGGATGAGGGGACTTGGGGACTTGGGGACTTGCGGACTTGGGGACTTGGAGAATTTATGTTAAACCTTCCCTCATCTCCCTCTGCCCGTATTCTTGTAGCAGATGACAATGCGGATATGCGCGATTATCTTAAGCGTCTGCTTAGCCCCTTCTATCAAGTGGAGGTGGTAGCTGACGGGGTAGCTGCACTCGCCGCCGTGCGTCAACATCTGCCAGATTTGGTACTAACTGATGTGATGATGCCAGGGTTAGATGGGTTCGCCCTGCTGCACCAACTCCGCGCTGATGTCCGCACTAGAGAAGTTTTAATCCTACTTTTATCTGCCCGTGCAGGGGAAGAGTCCCGCGTAGAAGGACTTGACGCTGGAGCCGACGACTACCTGCTCAAACCTTTCTCCGCCCGTGAATTACTGGCTCGCGTTCGAGCTAACTTGGAGATGGTTCGCGTGCGTCAAGAGGTGGTACGAAGTGTAGAAGCCCAGCGGGCTTTCTTGGAAGCGGTAGTGCAGCAAATGCCTGTAGGGGTGATGATTGGCGAAGCTCCCTCTGGGAGGATTGTCCATAGCAACGAGCAGGTGAGACAAATTTTGCGACATCCTTTGATCCCAGTCGCTGACATCAAAGAATACGAGCAATATAAGGGTTTTCACCCAAATGGGCAGCGTTACAATTACAATGAGTATCCTCTGGTACGCGCGATCGCCCAGGGTGAAATTGTCACAGATGAGGAGATCTCCTACCTATGTGGAGATGGCACTAATCGCATTATGTACATCAACGCTGCCCCAATTCGCGATCAGAGCGGACAAATTATCGCCGGAGTAGCTACCTTTTATGACATCACAGAGCGCAAGAAAGCCGAAAACGAGCTACAACAGTTCAACGTCAAGCTTGAAAGCCTTGTCCAAGAGCGGACAGTGCAACTACAACAGGCACTTAAGTTTGAAGCCATGCTCTTTCGCATCACAGATAAGATGCGCGTCAGCCTTGACGAAAGGCAAATTTTGCAAACTGCTGTGCGGGAATTAGCACTGATACTAGGGGTGAACTGTTGTAATACAGCGTTATACAACCTGGAAACAGGCACTTCTACGATCTACTATGAGTACGCCACAGAAAACCCAGAAGCGCAAGCTCGGATCATGCAAATGGCAGCTTTTCCCCAAGTCTACCAGCAGTTGCTAAGAGGTCAGGATAGCCAATTTTGTTCGCTCACTCCCAACCCACTCCGGGGTAAAGTGGCGATGCTAGCCTGTCCGATTTTTGATGATCAAGGGGTGTTGGGTGACTTGTGGTTAATTAGCCAGCCGCACCATGCTTTCAATCAGTTAGAACTGCGATTAGTACAGCAGGTGGCTGCTTCTTGTGCGATCGCTTTGCGCCAAGCCAGACTATACACTGCTGCTACTGCCCAAGTCAAAGAACTAGAAAAGCTCAATGCGCTCAAAGATGATTTCTTGAGTACAGTCTCTCACGAATTACGCACACCTTTGTCTAATATGAAGATGGCGATTTCTATGCTCAAGAATCCTGCTAGTGTGGAACGACAACAGCGTTATTTGCAGATCTTGCAAACTGAGTGCAAGCGTGAAATTGAGTTGATTAACGATCTATTAGACTTACAGCGCTTAGAAGTAACATCTTATTCTAATTTGCAACTGCTAGAGGCAATCGACCTACAACAAATCTTACCTTCTGTAATTGAGCCGTTTCAAATCCGTGCTAGGCAACACGAGCAAACTTTGACGATCAATTGGGACTCAGACCTTCGTTTACTGATTTGCGATCGCCCTAACCTGGAACGAATTTTAGCAGAACTTTTGAATAATGCCTGCAAATATACTCAAGCTGGTGGTGAGATTGTTTTAAGCATTTGCTACAAATCTACTGAAGCAGTAACTGTATTTACCATCAGTAATTCAACAGAGATTCCCACCGACTTTTTGCCTAGGATCTTTGACAAATTCTATCGTGTTCCCAACACTGACCGTTGGAAACAAAGTGGTACTGGGTTAGGACTAGCTCTAGTGCAGAAATTAGTCGAGTGTCTTAGAGGAACAATTTCTGTTGAAAGCAAAAGTGGTTGGACTACCTTTACCGTCGTCTTACCCAATCAGCCACCAGCTTAATCAGCATAAATCTGAGAAAAGTTGTAGCCAAATTACTGCTTTCATACTTAGATAATAATATTCAACATCAGAGTTCATGCAAGAAGTTTATTCAAGGAAGCTAGAAGGATTGTAGGTTTGGTGACTCCTAAGTTGTGAGTCAATTACCGACGTAGGGGGATTTTTTGTCAGCGTGAATCAAATTGCCGCTTAGTGGGTCAAAATAGAGTTGGGGATATTTTTCTGTATCAGCAATTACCTCGCATCCTATCTTATGGTCAATTTGAAGCGTACTCGTGAAGATATTCTCTCTTCAGTCCTAGAACTAGTACATCATCAGGGATTTCAAGCAACTGGATTGAAGGAGCTTTTTGCTGCCAGTCAAACATCTTCAGGAAGTTTCTATAACTACTTTCAATCGAAAGATGAACTGGCTCATGCGCTAATTGATTTTAAGTGGGATAAGCTGAAAAGTGCAATAATCGAGCCTGCGGTTAACGCTTCAGACGATCCGATCGCACAGGTATTCGAGATGCTTGATCGACTTGAGGAAAAACATCTAGCGGAACCTGACTGTGCTGGATGTCTTTTAGGTAACTTGATTGTAGATTTGGTAGAGCGCGATCCAACATTTCGAGAGCAATTGAGCGAAGTGTTTGATGAGTGGCAAAGTGCGATCGCGCGATCGCTTTATGCAGGTCAATCTCAATTACAGCCTAACATCAATCCAGACATCTTAGCAGAAGAGTTATTGACCCTGATAGAGGGTGTATTGTTAATGGGACGACTATACAACCAACCAGAGCGTTTGAAGCGTGGCTTTAATGTTGCTCGACGCTTGTTGAAGGCGGCTCTAATTTAATGATTGGCATAGTAATGACGAATGATGAATGATGAAGGCTGATGGCTGATATCAAGTCTGGTTAATTACCCATAATCCGTCCAAACCTCTCCCCCAACCCCTTTCCTAATAGAAGAGGGGTGCCGAAGGCGGGGAGAGGTAGTTTTCTATCATGAGCAATTCGACAGACATGATATGAATTCCATAATTCATAATTCATAATTCATAATTCATAATTCATAATTTTCTAAAGCAAAATCCACTTGTTTGAGTAAGGCTTCTGTTGTAGAGGAGTTATCTAAAATTACGTCAGCACGATCGCACTTTTCTGCTATAGGCATTTGACTATCAATCCGAACTAGTGCTTGTTCTAAAGTGAGGCGATCGCGTTGCATCAATCTTTCTAATTGCTGTTGCTTTGAACAGTAAACTACCCAGATTTCTGTAGCTATATCGGTCATTTCAGCTTCAAATAGTAAAGGTACTACTAATACTGCTGTTTGTTGGGGTAATTTATCAATTTCCTCTACAAAGCGAGCGCGCACATAAGGATGAATTTGCTGTTCTAGCCAATGTCGCTCATCTAAATTATTAAAGATAATTTCACCTAGCTTTTTTCGGTTGAGCGTGCCATCGGGTAGGAGAATGTTGGAATTGTAGCGGTGGGCGATCGCGCTTAAAATGGGTGAATTCTTTTGTACAGCTTCTCTTGCATAGATGTCTGCATCTAAAACTGGTAGGTGATATGCAGTAGCGAGGTATTGAGAAACCGTACTTTTCCCTGTACCAATTCCACCAGTCAAACCAATAATTCGCCGCCCAGGGACGGTTGAATTCTCAATTAATTCATCATTCATAATTCATCATTCATCATTTTCCCGCCCACTGCAAAATTGCTTGCATTAAACCATCAAGCGTGTATTCTTCTGCTTCTACATCCACTCGTCCCAAGAGAGAAAGACAAGTTTTGGAAGTTTGGGGGCCAATTGACGCAATACAAATTCTATCTAAGTTAATATCACCATGTGGTTTGAGCAGGTGGCAGAAATTTTGTACTGTTTTGGAACTCGCAAAAGTAATTATATCTACTGCTCGACGTTGTAGCGCATCTAATGCAGCTTCTGCGATCGCTTCTGGACAGCGAGATTCATACGCCGCTACCTCGATAACTTCTGCACCACTAGCCGTTAATTCTTTCACCAAAACTTCTCTTCCTCCAGTTTCTACTCTGGGAAACAGTACCTTTTTACCGTTCAATGGTTCGGGAAAGTGTTCGACGAGGGAATCTGCTACAAAGTTAGGTGGAATAAAGTCAGGTTGTAAACCGCGCTGTTTCAAACAAGATGCTGTTTTCTCTCCTACGACTGCAATTTTTACTCCAGCTAAAGCCCGTGCATCTCTACCTTGTGTTGCAAGTCGGTCAAAAAAGTATTCCACGCCGTTGGTAGAAGTGAGAATTAACCAATCGAAATCAGATAGGTGGGCGATCGCATTGTCTAACGCTGACCAACTAGAAGGGGGAACAATTTCTATTGCTGGCATTTCAATAGCACTTGCTCCTTGTTTTGTCAATTGTTCGCTAAACAAACTCGACTGTGTGAGCGATCGCGTCACCAAAATTGTTTTACCTGCGAGGGGGAGAGTGGAAGAGGAGGAGACTCGCCACTCGTCACCTGACTTTGCTGGTTGCAAATATTGACGTAAACCAACGACTTCGCCAATAACTATTACTGCCGGGGAAAGGGAGATTCTGGCAGTTTGTACCACAATATTTTCTAGCGGCGCTGTCCAGACTTGCTGTTGTGAAGTTCCAGCCCAACGAATGATCGCAACTGGTGTATGGGGCGATCGCCCGTGTCGCAGCAATTGATGCACGATTTCAGCTAGCTGTTGTCCCCCCATTAAAATTACTAAAGTTGGGATTGGTGTTAAAGCTTTCCAATCTAGCTGTTCTGGTTCGTGGGCGGTTAAAACAGCAAAACAGCGACTCAGAACTGGATCTGTTAGCGGAATTCCTGCCAATTCAGGCGCTGCTAAGGCTGAAGAAATCCCAGGTACAACCTCAAACGCACAATTAGCTGCAATCAAAGCTTCAAGTTCCGCCGCAGAACGACCGAAAATGAACGGATCGCCGCTTTTAAGTCTTACTACCAGCGAACCTGCCTGACAATGCTCTACTAGTAGTTGATTAATTTCTGCTTGCGGTGTGCTGGGTTTCCCCCCGCGTTTACCTACTTCCAACTTTAGACAATTGGAGGGTACTAATTGCAACAGTTGGGCATCAATTAATGCATCAAAAATTAGTACCTCTGCCACATTCAACAGTTGTTGCGCTTTCACCGTCAGATAAGCGACATCTCCAGGCCCCGCACCAACAAGGTAGACTTTGCCACTTTGCTCAGTCATAATTCAACCCCAAACCCCGACAAATTCTAGGCTAAACTCTGCTGCGTCCCGATTTGCTGTAAAAGCTGCTCCACAGATTCAGCTTTTTGAGGATTACGCTGAGCGAGCAGTAAATCCCTGGCGGTTTCTAAGACACCTTTGGCTTCATCTAACTTGCCAAGCTTTACCAACGCTATCCCTAACCTTAAACGAGCATCGACGTTTTTGGGCGCGCGATCGCTCAACTCTTGAAATACAGCCGTCGCATCCTCCAACTTATCTTGCTGCATCAAACTATCCCCCAACAGCAAGCGAACTACATCATTACTGGGATGTCTGGAAATTACCTGACGAAAAGCCGCCTCTGCACCTTTGTAATCTTTATCCTGATATATTTTCACTCCTTGTTTGTAAATATTAGAGGTGACAATACCCTCTCTGACAAAAAAGCCTAGGATAGTCAAACCAATACCGACGACAGCTATAGCTATTAGAGATGCAGGCGTTTCCATAAGTTGAGATTGACGAGTCTTTTTGTTTTAAGCCAACAAACAAGCAGCGGGAAAGATGAGATATTCCAGAAAAAACAGTTTCCAGATGAATTGATAGAAAGAAGCGATCGCATCCAAATCCTGCAAATCTACCTTCAAGCTACGCCACCACATTAAAACTAGAAGTACTAAATGAGTACTGATTAAAAAAACTGAGTTAACTGAAGGTAGCCAGAAAATAGCCGCTATAACCATACCGAGATAACATCCAGTTAACACCCAACGAGCCAGATTAAACACTCGCTGTTTACCCAAGGCAATAGTAAAAGTAGTAATGTGATACAGACGATCGCCCTCCATATCCGGAATATCTTTAAAAATAGCGATCGCAAACGTAAACACCAAAACAAATGCTGTCAGCACCCAAACCGACGGTGGAATCACCAGACTTCCCCGCCACACCCAACTAAAATGCAAAAACAGCCCTAAATTAACAATTGCACCCCGTACCGAAAAAATACACAAAGCCGCCCAAAACGGAAACCGCTTCAACCGGATTGGAGGCAAAGAATAAGCCGTTCCAATCGCCAAACTAATCCCCACCATCCCGAACAAAAACGGCCCCATTAGCCACGCCACCAGCAGCCCCAAAACCCCCGTAACCGTAACAATAACTTGACCAGTCCGCAGAGAGAACTCCCCACTTGCCAAAGGTAAATGTGGCTTATTAATCTTATCGATCGCCACATCTTCTAATTGATTCAACCCCACAATAAAGATATTGCCGCATATACAGGCAATCCAAGCCCCCAATATCGGGTATAGGGTGTAGGCGAGTGGGTATGGGGAAGGAATTTTATCGCTTACATCTGAATATGTAATCAAAAACAACCCCAACACACTCAAACTCGTACCAATAATCGTGTGAGGGCGAGAGAACTTCCACAAAGCATAAAACCACCCACCCAAATCTCCACTAAGAGATGGTAACTCCTCCTCTTCTCTTCGCGTCCTTAGCGCCTTCGCGGTTCGTTTCATTACTTAATTCCACACAACAAACCAAACCGAATTAAACCACGCTCATAACCCCGACGCATCAACCCCAAAGACAAAGCCGCCTGAATAGTTTCCCAACCAGAACGAATCAAACCCAAAATCGCCTCAAGATTAAAAGCCGAATCAATCACCACATCCCAAAAAGGCGCAACAGCAGTTGACCAATCAGCCGTGCGGATATTTTGTAAACAAAGATTACGAGCTATCGCCTCATATTCAGGCAAAGAAATCACATAAGGCAAACAATAAACTCGGTAAATATCAGCCAAATGCTTCTGTTCGTCCGCCGTCAGAGGTAACTCATCCGTCGGTCGATGACACCAAGTTACCATAATTAACTTTCCACCCGGCTTCAGCACCCGGTAGCACTCGCGCATAAACTGCGCCTTATCCGGCATATGTTCGCCGCTTTCCAGCGCCCAAACTAAATCAAAACTATCGTCAGCAAAAGGCATATTTTGCGCATTTGCAACCAAAAACTCTGTTTTGGTACTTAAACCAGCAGCTTCGGCACGCTCTTTCGCTCTAGCGGCTTGAAATGGACTCAGGGTAATTCCCGTCGCCTTGGCATTAAATTTTTGCGCTAGGTAGAGAGAACTACCACCAATTCCACAGCCCACATCAACAATATGCTGTGCTTGCTGTACATCTGCCCATTTCAGCACTTCTTCAATTAAATCGATTTGTGCTTGTCGTCGCTCTTTTTTCTCTTTACCATCAATGCCATAGTAGCCATGATGCATATGTTCCCCCCATACCTGTTCCCATAAACTGGATGAGGAGTCGTAAAATTGCTGAATTCGCTCGTAAAGTGTCGTACTCATGTTACAGCGTTAAGGCAAACCGAATTAGCCAAGCAAATGATACTTGTATTTAACACAACAATAGCAGTAAGGTTTTGATCGGGAAATTTTTTAGTTATATCGCTCTAGTAAGGATGCGATCGCTCCATGACTGTTTCGCGCACCGTCTGTTTAGGCTTTCTCTCTGTCATCGCTGTTGGCACTATCCTGCTGATGATGCCTTTTTCTACCAGCAGTGGCAATTGGAATGACCCGATTGTGGCATTGTTCACCTCGACTTCTGCTGTTTGTGTCACTGGACTTGCTGTTGTAGACACTGGCACTTATTTTTCTTTTTGGGGACAATTGTTTATTGTTGCCCTTGTCCAAATTGGCGGACTCGGTTACATGACAGCAACCACCTTTCTGTTACTGATACTTGGTAGCAAGTTTAAGCTCAAAGATAAAGTTGCTATTCAACAAGCATTAGACAGAACTGAAATCAATGATAGCGCTCAGCTAATTCGCTCAATTATTGCTGTTACACTAATTTTTGAAATTACTGGTATTTTCCTGCTTTTACCAGTTTTTGTGCCAGATTATGGCTGGGATAGAGGACTTTGGTTATCTATTTTTCATAGCATAAATTCCTGGAATAATGCTGGTTTTAGTTTATTTAGGGATAATTTGATTGGCTATCAATCATCAGTACTAGTAAACTTTGTAGTAGGTGGCTTAATTATATTTGGTGGAATTGGCTATCAAGTAATTTTCGAGATGTATCTTTGGGGACGCGATCGCCTGCGCCGCAAACAAGGATGGATTGTATTTTCTCTCGATTTTAAAGTAGCCACAAGTAGCACAGTGATATTATTAGTAGTTGGGACAATTGTACTTTTCTTTATAGAACTAAGGAATCCTGAAACTTTTGGCAATCTCAGCTTAAAAGATAAATTACTAGTAGCGTGGTTTCAATCTGTAGTTCCGAGAACGGCTGGTTTTAACACCATTGATATCGGGAAAATGACAGGGGCAGGTTTATTCTTCATTATTGGTTTGATGTTTATTGGAGCTTGTCCGGGTGGGACTGGTGGCGGAATCAAAACCACAACTGTGCGAGTATTAACAAGTTGTACTAAAGCAATTTTACAAGGAAAAGAAGAAGCTTTATTGTATAAGCGCCAAATCCCCGTATCGCTGATCTTGAAAGCAGTTGGGGTGCTAGTAGCTTCCGTAGCAACAGTGCTAATAGCAACGATTTTAATTGCATTGACTGACCCGGAATTGGATTTTATTCAAATTTTATTTGAGACTGTATCAGCATTTGCAACCGTCGGGCTTTCAACTGGAATCACCCCAAGTATCTCAGCTTTTGCTAAACTAATTTTAGTTGTAACAATGTATGTAGGAAGAGTTGGTGTTTTACTACTTATGTCGGCATTGTTAGGAGATCCTCGTCCTAGCTCAATCCACTATCCAGAGGAAAATTTACTTGTGGGGTAGTTTTCGAGAGCTATGGAAGCTGTGGGAGAAAGCGGACTATATTTATATAAGGTGTAGAAAGTAGTGAATCTGTCGTCTTTAAATTTTTTTCGTAGTCTGCGTAAAGATAACTTGCAGTTTGCTGTAATTGGTTTAGGACGTTTTGGTCGTTCGGTATGCTCTACACTCCACAAGTTAGGCTACGAAGTGTTAGCGACAGATATTGATGAAAAAAACGTCTCTCAAGTTTTGTCGGATCAAATTGCTGCTCATGCATTGCAACTCGACTCTACCAATCCTGTAGCACTGAAAGAAGCAGGAATTTTTGAGTTTGATACGGTAATTATCGCTATAGGCAATTACGTTCAGGAAAGTATCATCACGACGCTGAATGTGAAGGAGGGAGGAGTACCACATATTGTGGCTAAAGCTTCGAGTGAAGTCCACTGCAAGTTGTTGACGCGAGTCGGAGCCGATCACGTTGTTTTTCCTGAGTATGAAGCCGGGTGTACGCTAGCGCGATCGCTCACCAAGCCGTCTATTTTAGATCGATTCGACCTCGACCCCGATCACAGTATTGTTGAAGTTATTGTCCCAGATGAATTTCACGGCAAAACTATCAGCGATCTCCAACTGCGCAATCGTTTCGGTTTGAACTTGCTAGCGGTAAGTCAAGATCAAAAGTTTGAAATTAATCCCGATCCAAAAAAGCGTTTGGAAAAAGGTTCGGCTATGGTTGTGATTGGCTGCAACAAAGATATTAATCGTTTGCCAATTTAATTAATGTCATTCGTCATTTGTCACTTGTACTTTGGGCACTTGGACTTCTGGACTATTGACGACGGGGAGTATTTCATGAATCAAATAGGATTGCTATAGTAACGATTAATGAGTTGTAATAGCTTCCTTTTTAGCTGTCATATCAAGTCCGTTTAATTACCCATAATTCCATTCAAATCTCTCCCCCAACCTCTCTCCTATTAGGAGAGGGGTGCCGAAGGCGGGGAGAGGTGGTTTTCTATTATGAGCAATTCGACAGACATAATATCACTTGCTTTTGTTTTTACTAATGACGAATGACAAATGACGAATGACGACCCTCATGAGTATTTCATAATCCAAATGCGCTCGCTATACTATTGTTAAAACTTGCTCAAGCTGAGCTTTTATCAATCGAAAATCTAAAGTCGTATTAAAGGTGAAAACGCGCTGATAATAAGGAAAAAATTATTTTTGCCGTAAGTGTACTTTGTCGAAGCAGGCGATCGCTTGCAAGTAGCACCCTAATTTTTCCAAAGCGATACCTTTGTTATACCAGACTGGCTCGTAGTCTGGATTAATCTCGATAGCCCGATTGAAACTAGCCACTGCCTTTTCGTAACGACCTCTTTCGCTTAATGTTATGCCCCGGTAGTGCCAAGCAATGAAAAAATCTGGATTAAACTCAATGGCTCGGTCAAAGCTGTTGAGTGCCTCTTCGTAGTACCTCAATTGCAAAAGCGCTTTCCCTCGGTTGTACCATGCCCAGTGGCTATCTGGTTGTAGTTTAAGCGTCCGCTCAAAGCAAGCAACTGCTTTTTGATAGCAACCCCAGTCCATGAATGCAATGCCTTGGTTGTGCCAAAAAGTCGGGATATCTGGGCTGAACTCAATTGCTCGGTCAAAGCTATTAATTGCTGCTTCGTATTCACCTAACTTGCTCAAGGCAATACCTCGGTTGTGCCAAATCCAACCAGCATCAGGTTTAATTGCTAAGGCTTTGTCAAAATTAGCGATCGCCTCATCGTGTTGACCCAACTTTCCCAATACCAAACCCCGCTGCGACCAAGCATCAGCATAATCTGGTTGGTACGAAAGCGCTTTGTTTATACTTGCGATCGCTGCTTCATTTTCTCCTGCTCGTTCCTGACGTAACCCCTGCTGGAAAAAAAACTTAGCTTTTGGATTAAAATTTGCTTTCATTATTTTTTTCATCAGTCCAAAGGTAGACTTTCTTTAGCTTACTAAAAAAGAGCGTGAATCACAGCTAAGTTTAAAATTTCGTATCAAACGCTACTAGCTAGGAGAACGGCAAATTCCAAAGCTACCTCAAAACGTTACCGAAAGCGACGGGGAGAGCAATGACACCAAGCAATTCGCAATTGTAAGAACGCAATTCGCAATTGTAAAACTGTAACTTTCAATTCTCTAGTTTTAACTAGTGGCATTGATGCTTTTGTCTTTAACTGCGAATTGCTTATTTATGCGTAGGTTCAACTGCGAATTGTTCTTGTCACCTTTTTTACCCACCTGGAAAGTCGCCCCTACATTTGTACGAATCACCAATGCAAACCTTGCATCCTCCTAGTCGGATATTCCAATATTGGAACTGGCAAGCTAAAATTGCCTAAAAGATTACAACGAATAAAGTTTCAATTTATACAGTGTGGAAATCTTAAGAAATACCAGCAGTGGCATCAACTAACAATGTCTTCTCAAGTTCCTGGCGTAGAGTGCGGCTGACATAATGAGCTTGATGCAGGCAATTCCACAGCAACTTATTGGCATCGTAATACTGCTTCAGTGCTTGCTTTTGCTGCTTGCTGAACTGATAATTTTGTAAAGCAAGATCAGTATAGTTATAAACAAGAGTGGGGTTAGAGCGAAGATCGTAAGCGAGGCGATCATCGAGGCTACAAGCAAAATCAGCGTCAATGTCAAGGACTAATGCAACAGTTATAGCTCGAAAAGCTGCTGGCTTGTAGCGAGTACCCGTTCTTGATTTTTGATTATTCCAGGCGAGAAATGCTTGTAATTCTTCATCTCTGGCTACTACAGCATTAGTTTGATGCTGAATCAAAGTTAGTAGGTAATCGCTATTGTGCAACATACTAACTACTAGCAAAAAGACTTCACGCCAGTGAGTATCGTGGACATGACTAACTAAATTTTGCAGCGCCTTTTCTAATGTCTGCGGATCGGAACTGTTGATAATTTCCCTAGCAGTGAAATACTCATGAAATCTCCGATCGCAGAAAGAGTAAACTCCTTTTGCCAGTTCCACCAATAACCCGTGTTGCGCCTGAATCGATTTCAATATTGCTGAACTATTCTCTTGCAATGTCTCTAGATCGGTTTGGGTGTCAGGCAAGTTACAAATGTAATCGCAAATGTACTGCTCTAGTTCCTGCTGCTTAAAGAAATATTCATTTCGCTCAAAGGTTTTCAGGGCAATTTGGCTTAGTAAGTCTTCCTTTCGCTGCAACGATAGCTTCTTGTATACGTGGTTTCGCTCAATATTACACAAGGTATCCCATTTCTTCAGCAGGATTTCCAGTCCTTGTTTGTAGATTTGCCAGCGATTCCATGTCAACTCATCTGTTGTTTCAACTATTAACTGAAGCAGCGTTAGTAGTTGCGAATCAGCAGTTGTTTCTTTGCACAATTCATGTTCTTGACAAAACCAAGCAGATTTGAATAAAGTTGTAACTTTTTCATCTTCGTCATCTTTATAATCGTAAGAACTCTCAGTAGATTTGGTAAATCCCATAGTACCAAGTCCAACAATAATAAATTTCTAAAATTTTTTCTCATACTGATTGTAAATGGGAGCGTAGTTAGTTGTTTTTAAAGATTTGTATCAATAATTACTCTTAGAGATAAATTGGTAGGGCAAATCAAAAACTGAACGAGCAATATAAATTTTGTTCGCAGCTTGTATCTCAATTTTGTTATAAAAAAATAAAATCTCACAAACTTAGTTTCTATGTATCAAATTTAATAAAAATTTTATGAGTGAGAGAAAGTTCATGCTTTTTTTACTAGCGCTTCTCGCATATTCTTTGAATACAATACTAATAGTTGAGATAATGTTTACAAAACTTAAAGCATGATTTAGAGTATCTGGTAGTGCTACAAAAGTAATGATGCGTTGTAGTGGTGAACAAAATACCAAACAGCACCAATGTGATTCTAAGCGCGATTTGGAAAAAGATAAGGTTTTTCGTACCAACCGAGACACTCGTTGTCTGAATGTGTTGTTCAATCGCAAGGGTGTAGCTGGTCTTACCTGTCTCTTTACCTACTGCACGATGCCTCTTGCCCGGTAAAACTGCTGCATAAGCCGCCCAAAAGTCAGTATAAGCAACTGCACATTGACGATAAACCGGAGGTAAAGAATTCCACAAACACCGCGCGGCTGACTCATCCCGTGCTCCAACATAAACACCAACAACCTCACGAGTGGTGGCATCAAGAGCTAACCAAACCCACTGTTTGTTACCCTTGTTATCTACAAATGACAAGGCAAAATCGGGGGGAATAATTCCTCCCGATTATTGCCGCCACAATTCGTCACATTGAATCGTCAATCTCCCCTTTTTTTGGCACTCACATGAACAAGACTAAGTACAGCAGCATATTTTTCATTCACGTAGGTTTGTAGCCATTGCTCGGATACCCTTGCTGCACGGGCAATTCCAGCCAATGAAATCCTCTCTAACAACAACCTATCAACCAACTCCTGTGTTGCCCTGTCAATCACTTTCTTCTGCGGTTGTTCAACAAACGTTAGGCCACACTCGTGGCAGAGAAATCGCTGTTTACCGTTATGAATTCGACCGTTCTTCACGGTTCGCATTGAAGAGCAATTGGGACAAACAGGCATCGGACGCGATAGGTAAATCAGTAACAAATACTGCTACTCTAGCATCATTACTTTTAGGGCACTACCAGAGTATCTCAGTAACAACAGTATTAAAAATTACTTTAATTATCTTCTGAGAAAATGCGATCACTCTCTCATCTCTAGCTTCTATGGACTCAATAACAATACTGTTTAAAATTGCTTGTATTTGTTAATACATATCTAAATGGCGAGCTTTTAATTAGCTCGTCCCTTTAAATCGGCGGCAAATTTCGTGTCACTCGAAATCCAAAATCGAAAATGGTCTAGCCTCTTGTCCTTTGGAGTGTCAAAATAGGCCTTAAATTGACAGACGTACGAGATAAATCATGACAATCCATCCTCTTCTCCAACAAGCTTTTGCACAAGGCCGGGCGCTCAAAGTTATTAGTGGCTTGAATAATTTCAATGCAGAGCGCGTAGCCGCTACAGTTACCGCAGCTCAACAGGGCGGTGCTACTTTTGTGGATATTGCTGCTGATGCTGACTTGGTACAGCTAGCTCGTCAGTTGACAAATCTGCCAATTTGTGTGTCAGCAGTTGAACCAGAGAAATTGAGAGCAGCTGTAGCAGCTGGTGCCGATTTGATTGAAATTGGTAACTTCGATAGCTTCTATGCCCAAGGTCGCAGATTTGAGGCAGAGGAAGTGCTGGCGCTTACCCAAGCAACGCGATCGCTCCTGCCGGAAGTTACCTTATCTGTCACCGTGCCTCACATTCTGGAACTCGATCAACAAGTACAGTTAGCAGAAGAACTAGTGAAAGCTGGGGCTGACATTATCCAAACCGAAGGTGGTACTAGCAGCAACCCAGTACATCCCGGTATATTGGGACTGATGGAAAAAGCGAACCCCACTCTAGCAGCAGCTTACTGTATTTCCCGTGCTGTATCAGTACCAGTAATGTGTGCATCGGGTATATCTAACGTTACCGCTCCTTTGGCGATCGCAGCTGGAGCCTCCGGTGTTGGTGTTGGCTCTGCCATTAACCAACTCAATAGTGAAGTAGCAATGATTGCTGCTGTGCGTGGCTTAGTTGAAGCTTTAGCAACAGCCAGCCCTGCGGTTAAAGTATGAAGGATAAAGTGTGAAAAGTGAGTAGAGACGTAGCAGTGCTACGTCTCTATGAAGGATGAATTGTGTTCGCGCGCACATTGCCGCAGGCACGCAGATGTTGTGTGAAGTCAAAACCCCTTACATCGATCTTCTTACCCATCCCGCCTTCAGCCTTCATCCTTTTGTTAAACAGTCCTTGAGGCTATAAATCACCTGCTCTTGTTGCTCGATTGTAAGTTCGGGGAATATAGGCAGGGATAAAACCTCATCGCAAGCT
The DNA here is from genome assembly GCA_036704105.1 of Leptolyngbyaceae cyanobacterium. Taxonomy (GTDB): domain Bacteria; phylum Cyanobacteriota; class Cyanobacteriia; order Cyanobacteriales; family Chroococcidiopsidaceae; genus Chroococcidiopsis. The sequence continues at coordinate 38,318 of DATNQH010000145.1, forward strand.
TGTTCTGCTACTGGAAATTGTCCGTGTTGATAGTTCAAATCTTGGTATACAGGTTGTAAATGTATAGGTAGGGGATAGTAAACCATCGAACCAACACCATTTTGTTGCAACAGTTGCCGTACCCGATCTCTCCCCTCGCACCTAACCCCCCTGCCCCCGTCTCTGGTAGGGAAGGGGGAGATACGAATGGTATATTGATTCCATACTCCTTTACCTCCAGGCAATTCCTGGGGAGTGACGATACCAGGAATGGAGTTGAGATATTGGTGATAACGAGCAGCGATCGCCCGCCTCTGTTCGTTCCAAGTATCCAGATAGCGTAACTTCACCTGTAAAATCGCAGCCTGCAAAGCATCCAAACGGCTATTGATGCCAATCTCTACGTGGTGGTAGCTGCTTTTTTCCCCATGCTGACGCAGCATTTTAACTTTGGCAGCGATCGCCGGATCGTTAGTCGTCACCGCACCGCCATCACCACAAGCACCCAAATTCTTCGTGGGGTAGAAACTAAAGCAGCCGATATGTCCAATACTACCTACTTGTTTTCCTGCCCACAATGCTCCTGTTGACTGGGCGCAGTCTTCAATTACTGCTAGCTGATGCGAAGATGCGATCGCCATCAGCGCCGTCATATCCACAGGCTGTCCGTACAAATGGACTGGGATAATTGCTTTGGTTTTATCAGTAATCGCCGCCGCTACTTGTGTAAGATCGAGATTAAACGTTTGAGCATCAATATCGACAAACACAAGTTTTGCCCCTACAGCGCTGACTACTTCAGCTGTGGCGAAAAAGGTGAAGGGTGTAGTAATTACTTCATCCCCAGCACCAATCCCTAAAGCTCGTAAAGCCAAATAAAGCGCATCTGTCCCGGAGTTGCAGGCGGTGCAGTCCGATACACCAACATAAGCGGCAAATTGTTGCTCAAAGCCCAAAACGTTCGCGCCGCCGATATAACCGCCAGAAGCAAGCACTTTTAAGACAACATCGTTAACTTCTGCTGCTAGATTTTTGTACTGCTGCGCTAGATTCAGAATTGGAATAGAATTCACACTGCGAACCTTAGATTTTTTATCTTAGTTAATCAAATCAAAGTTTGTCTGGCAAGAAAATATTAGCTTTATCGGTAGGTAGTAGTTGGTAGTTGCTCGTTAAGTTTTTAATTCTGACACTTCCATTAGAGCAGGTGACATATCCAAAATCTGCCATCAGGTTTCCTTCAGGTGGTATGTTATGTTTTGTTGTAAACAAACTTAACAATTCTATTAAAATTTGCAACAATTATGAAGACAAATCACACTTTATTTGTTTGCACGACTTGTGCCAGTGTTTGGAAAGAGGGTAAGCGTGTAGGTACAAGCGGCGGTCAATTACTACTCAAACAACTGACCGAACTCCACCAAAACTGGGAACTTGCACCTGAATTTCCCCTCCAGGCGGTTGACTGTATGAGTGCTTGCAATTCAGCCTGTGTCGTCACCTTTGCAGCTGCAGGAAAATTTACATATGTCTTTGGCAACTTACCAGTTGATGGCAGTGCATCTGCCGTGCTGGAATGCGCCAGTCAATACTATGCTAAAACTGATGGTTTACTGCCTTGGTCAGAACGACCGGAACCGCTGAAAAAGGGCATTGTGGCAAAAATTCCGCCTTTACCTCAATAGAAAGATTGTAGTTTTGTGCGATCGCACTAGTTGAGATAACATAGAACTACAATGATAAAGATTATCATTATTGCCTTATGTCATCCAGCTTAGATTCTTTACCAGCATCCTTAGCACGGATTGTACAACGCTTTCAACGCCACACCGAGCCAAAGCAGCGCTACGAACAACTAATCTGGTACGCCAAGCGACTCAAAGAGTTTCCCCAAACTGATAAAGTGCCGGAAAATAAAGTTCCTGGTTGCGTTTCTCAGGTTTATATTACTGCGAATATGAATGAAGGAAAAGTTTGGTTTGAGGGTGATTCAGACTCTCATTTAGTTAAGGGATTAGTGGCGTTATTAATTGAAGGACTAAATGGATTAACGCCAGAGGAAATATACCGCGTTTCTCCAGAGTTTATTCAAGCAACAGGGCTGAATGTGAGTTTAACGCCTTCGCGCACCAATGGCTTTTACAACATTTTTCAAACGATGAAGCAAAAAGCACACTTGTATAATTAGTAATTTGTAATTAATACTTATATAGCAACTCTAAATGATTCGTAAGTCTTTCGTGATGGTTGTCCTGTGTCCTGTGTCCTTTGTCATTTGTACGTAGGGCAAGAGCAATTCTTGCAGGGTATGACTAATAACGACGGGGAGTATTTCATGACTCAATTGGGGTTGCTATATACGTAATTATTAATAGCAAATTATCATCGTCTTTGTCCGTAAACTGTAAATAGGCTCAACTTTGAAAATAATCTTTTTTAGCAAGTTTGATTATGGCTGCTATTGCTCAATTAACCGACGTTTCCGCCAAAGCTACTAGCTGTTTTGGTGGTGAAGTTAAAGAATATCTCTTTCCTTGGCAAGGGCAACAACTGCGGGTAATATACGAAACTCTGGGACAAGGAACACCAGTATTACTCCTTCCCGCCTTCAGTACTGTGTCTAGTAGGGGGGAAATGGCTGGACTGGCAAAGTTATTGTCTCCCAAGTTTCAAGTTGTCGCACTCGATTGGCTGGGATTTGGTCAATCGTCCCGCCTCCCACTAGACTATCGACCAGAGTTATATCAACAGTTTTTACAGAATTTTGTTAACAGCATTTTTCACACTCCAGTAGCAGTAGTAGCCGCAGGTCATGCAGCTGGTTATGCGATGCAACTGGCTGCTACCCAACCTGAAGTTTTTTCCAAAATCGTCCTAGCAGCACCAACGTGGCGCGGCCCTCTACGTGCAATGGGGCTAAATCAGCAGATAACTGGGACAGTAAGACAAGCAGTGCGATCGCCCCTTCTCGGTCAATTTCTCTATAAGCTCAATACTACCCCTTCCTTCCTGCGTTTGATGTACCAGCGTCATGTCTACACTGATGCTGATAAGTTAACTGCCAATTTCATTCAGCAGAAGTGGGAAATCACCCAACAACCAGGGGCGCGATTTGCTCCCGCCGCCTTTGTCACTGGTAACTTAGATCCAGTGCAAGATCGAGATGATTTTCTCGCTTGGTTTCAACCCCTACCAGCGCCAGTCTTAGTAGTAATTGGTGAACAATCTCCAGCTAAATCGCGCTCGGAAATGGAAGCCATAGCTTCTTTAACTGGAGTACAGACAAGACTACTTCCCGGTTCCCTCGGACTACACGAAGAATACGCAGAGGATTTAGCAGAAATAGCCTTATCCTTCCTTTAAAAATGCCACCATTACATCTTTGCGGTAAAATCCCTTCATTTTCGGCAATAATGATTATCATTATTAAAATCAAAAAACAATCATGATACAAGCCACGACAACAGAAGTAGTTCCAGTTACAGTTCTCACAGGCTATCTCGGAGCGGGTAAAACCACACTTTTGAATCGCATCCTCACCCACGAACACGGTAAGAAAGTAGCTGTGATTGTCAATGAGTTTGGGGAAGTAGGAATTGATAACCAGCTAGTAATTGATGCAGATGAAGAAATCTTTGAGATGAATAACGGCTGCATCTGCTGTACTGTGCGGGGAGATTTGATTCGGATTATTAGCAACTTGATGCGGCGACGGGATAAGTTCGACCATTTGGTAATTGAAACAACAGGACTAGCCGATCCCGCACCTGTAATTCAGACTTTCTTTGTCGATGAAGATATGCAGAGTCAAATATCTCTCGATGCAGTGGTGACAGTTGTAGACGCTAAGCATATTTGGCAACACTGGGAGGCGGATGAAGCCCAAGAACAGATTGCTTTTGCTGATGTAATTTTGTTGAATAAAACAGATCTAGTATTACCAGAGCAACTAGACGAATTAGAGCGCCGCATTCGCTCGATGAATGCACTGTGCAAAATTTACCGTACCCGCAACGCCGAACTAGAAATGGATGCTCTTTTAGGAGTGAGAGCATTTGACTTGAAACGTGCTTTAGAAATCGATCCAGAATTCTTAAATGAAAACGCTCACGAACACGATGAAACAGTGGGTTCTGTGGCTTTGGTGGAGTCTGGCGAGTTGGATTTGCAGAAGTTGAACGATTGGCTTTCGTATTTGCTCCAAACTCAAGGAACAGATATTTTTCGCATGAAGGGTATTCTCAATATTGCTGGAGAAGATCGTCGGTTTGTCTTCCAAGGGGTGCATATGTTGTTTGACGCGACACGCGATCGCCCCTGGAAAAAAAGCGAAACCCGGAAAAACGAACTAGTATTCATCGGCCGCAACTTGGATGAAGCCCAGCTCAAAGAAGACTTTCGAGCTTGTTTAGTTTAAATGATGAATTATGAATGTTTCAGCATTCAGCATTTTCCCTCACCCCTGTTATGAAAATCCCAACAGTTAATTCCCAGCAATTCGATCTGCATTGGCGCGGAACGCTTGCAGATTATGTTACTGCGATCGCTTGGTCGCCCGATGGTCAAACTTTAGCTGTCAGCGATGCGGCTGGGGAAGTAATGTTATGGCATTCTGACAAAGAATTTGACACCTTGCAAGCAAGTAACAATAACTCACTAGACTGTATTGCCTTTTCCTGGGATGGGCAATTTTTAGCTGTGGGAGGACAGGATGGACGAGTGAAAGTTTGGCGGTGGCGAGAGAATGAATTAATTGCCACTTTGGAAAATGCCCCGGCTTGGGTGGATAAGCTGGCTTGGAGTCCTAGCACTAACCAGCTAGCTTTTAGTTTGGGGCGCTACGTTCAAGTGTGGGATGCTGATACAAGCAACATTGAGATAACGCTTAATTTTGACAACTCCTCAGTACTAGGTATAGATTGGCATCCTGATGGACAATACCTGGCGATCTCTGGTTATCAAGGAGTGAAAATTTGGCACACTCAGGATTGGAATGAAGACCCTGATTTAATAGCTATACCTTCTGCTAGTGTAGCGATCGCTTGGTCAACTGATGGCAAATATCTTGCTGCTGGCAACATGGATCGCACGATTACTGTTGTAGAGATGTTAAATTTAACGTCTCTACAAAATTCCTATCCTTGGGTAATGCGTGGTTTTCCTGGGAAAATTCGTCATCTTGCTTGGTCGGATGCTCAAACACAGTTAGATGCACCCCTACTTGCTTCCTCCAGCATTGAGGGTATTGTCGTGTGGGAACAGGCAGATGATAATTTGGGCTGGGATAACAGATTGTTACACAAACATACAGGAGTTGTGCGAGCGATCGCCTTTCAACCTGGTAGCTGCCTCCTCGCTTCTGCGGCGGAAGACGGCTGGTTGTGTTTATGGCACAAAGGCAAGCACCTAGCTCAAATTCTAGATCATGCAAAATCCGGGCTTTCTTGTCTTGCTTGGCATCCCCAAGGGCGACAAATTGCGGCGGGGAGTCAGGAGGGCGAATTACTGATTTGGTCGAAAGCAACGCGGGGTGAAGGATTCGGTCGCCGCTAGAACTGATAAAAGTTGCCTGTTGCCGCAGTGCTAGTGTTTTGAACCAAACTTAAGCATTGCCAACAAAACCATAATTAAGGCAAAGTGCCGCCTATACGAATCATGCTCAACCGCTCAAGTGCCGGAATGTCACAACTAGGAAGCTTAGGTTCTCGAATTCCTCGTTTGAACTGAAGCGCGATCGCAAATGCTAGTCCATAGCAATAAATGTAGTAAATTTAATTGACAAAAACTACTCGATAAAATAAGATCCACGCATCTGTTTATTTTCTGTGGTGTGAAGTATGAACGTAGCTAAATTAGCTTTGCTTGCCTGTCCTTCATTTTTGGCTTTTGTGCTACTTGTTCCCCCAGTTTATGCTAACGAGACTGCAAACAAGCCTTCAGTTACAGAGATAGTTTTTGAGCGCCCAACGTCTAAATCTGTTTCAAATGTCACTGCACAACAGCCAGATGATGCTAGTGATAGTTACGATTGTGACTGCTCTAGTGAATCTCCTATGTTAAATTTCACTGACAAAGATTCAAACGCTGCTATAAAGCGTTATGGTTGCGACTGTGCTGGGTGTATGAATGCTGTACGTCAGCTACAAGGCAAACTTCCAATATTGTAAGGGTAATTCCCTCTGGCATCAGTCAGCTTAGCTTAAGACCGCCGTTTTAAATACTTGAGTTGGCTGAAAACTCTGCTTGGACGATTAGCTGTTTCCGGCCTAATCAAGATTCCTTGTGTAGGGCTAAACAGCAGTGTCAATAAAAATAACCCGGAAACAACTAATACAATAGCCGCCCCTGATGGCACGTTTAAATAATAGCTAATATACATCCCGGCAACACTGCTAATTATCCCAATAATTGCCCCACAAATCATCATTTGATGTAATTCTTTAACTAATAAATAAGCTGTAATCCCAGGAGCAATTAGCAGCGATACAACTAATACTACTCCGACAGCTTGCATACTAGCAATAATAGTGAGAGTGATGGCAGCGGTTAAGCCAAACCGAATTACTGTTACTGGTAAACCCATTGCTTGAGCGCCCAATGGATCGAATGTGTAAAATAGCAATTCTTTGTAAAATAGGTTAACTAATAGTAAAATGAGAATTGCGATCGCTCCCGTTCGCATCACATCAGTTGTGGTAACACCTAAAATATCTCCAAACAGAAACTGATGTAAGTCAAGCTTACTTTTCAGTACAGTTATTAAAGTAATTCCCAAAGCCAAAAAACCAGAAAAAACTAATGCCATTGCTACATCAACTTTGACGCGGGATTGGGATTGAATCCAGGTAATAACAAATGTGCTGAGGGTTCCAGATATAAACGCACCAATAAAAATATCAAATCCGAAGAAGAAAGCGATCGCTAATCCTGGCAAAACTGCATGAGCAATTACATCCCCCAATAATCCCATTCCTTGTACAATTAAATAAGTACCGACAACAGCACAAAGAATGCCTAGCAAAATTGCTGCCAACAGAGCTAGGCGCATAAACTCAAAACTTAAAGGTTCAATTAGGAAATTAATCATTTTAAAATTATGAATTATGAATTAACAATACGCTGTCTCCGTAGGCGCGTTGAATATTATTTGTGGTAATCACTTCTTTGAGGGAACCATTGGCAATTAGTTGTCGATTTAGTAACAATAGGCGATCGCATTGCGTCAAAGTTCCACTTATATTGTGGGTAATTATCAACAAAGTTTTGCCTTGAGATTTCAGTTCGGCAAACACTTCAAACACAATCGCTTCTGTCTTTTTATCAATCCCCACAAACGGTTCATCAAAGAAAAATAATTCCGGTTCTTGTGCTAGCGAACGCGCCAAAAAGACTCGCTGCTGTTGTCCGCCTGACAACTCCCCAATTTGTCTATAACGTAGTTCCCAGATCCCAACTCGTCGCAACGCCGCAGTCACCACTTCTTGAGATTGACGACTCGGTTGACGCAACCATCCTATATGTCGAGTACGTGCCATCATCACCACATTCCACACCGTTACTGGATAATCCCAATCAATTTGGGATCTTTGCGGTACATATGCAACTGCTTGTAATTGCTGCTGTATTGAGCGTGAGCGGAACTTCACTACTCCACTTGCAGCTGGAACTAACCCAAGAATTGCTTTCACCATCGTGCTTTTACCCGCACCATTGGGGCCAATTACACCAACAATTTGCCCAGGTTCTAAGCGGAAACTGATATCCTCAACCGCAGAAACTCCCCGGTAGTTGACGGCTAAATGTTGAACTTCTAACATTAACATTTTTATGCGAGAATGATTATCATTCTTACATAGAAACATAATACTAGAAATGTGGCAAAATCTTTACGGCAAAAGCATAGTAACAGGCGCGATCGCATTTAGCTTAGTTGGGTGTAATCCCAATCTGCAAGCAAGTCAACTGAGTACTTCCCAGGAAATAGCACAAAATAACCGTCCCCTAGTTGTAGCAACCAACAGCGTTACTTGCGGCTTAACTAGAGAAGTGGCTGGGAATACAATCGATCTCAAATGCTTAATCGAGCCTGGTAGCGATCCGCATCTATATCAACCAAAGCCAGATGATAGCAGAGCAATTGAGCAGGCGAAGTTAATTCTCTACGGTGGCTATAACTTTGAACCTAGTCTGATTAAACTGATTAAAGCCAGCTCAAATCTAGCACCCAAAGTAGCAGTGAACGAAATTGCAGTTCCCAAACCGCAGCAGTTTGAAGCGGACGGCGAAACTGTCACAGATCCTCATGTATGGCATAATGTCCGAAATGGGATTCGGATAGCAAACGCGATCGCTGACTCTTTGGAAAAAGAGTTTCCCAACAATGCAGCAGAGTATACAAGTAATGCTAAGAAGCTAACCAGCGAACTCAGCCAGATAGATACTTGGATTAAATCGCAAATCCAAACGATTCCCGCTAAGCAACGCAAGTTAGTTACTACCCACGATGCTATGGGTTATTACTCTAAAGCTTATGGAATACCGATTGAAGGGGCGTTAGGAGGAATCAGCAGCGAAGAAGCGCCCACACCTACCAGGGTAAGCGAACTGGTTAAAGATATTAAGCAAGCGGGTGTACCGACAATTTTTGCCGAAAAGACAATAAACCCCAGACTGATTGAGACTGTAGCCAGAGAGGCAAAAGTCAAAGTTGCAAACCGAGAATTGTATGTTGATGATTTGGGAGAAAAGGGGACAGAAGCTGAAACTTATCAAGGAATGGTGATTGCTAATACGCGCACGATTGTGGAAGGATTAGGAGGTAAGTATAGTCAGTTTCAGCCATAAGCCTTTATTTATCTGGAAAATGCGATCGCTAACTAGTCGTATCAAGTTGACTTTTAGCAATTCAGATTGAAATAGAAACGTTTTTCTGTTTTTTACTTAGAATATGTGGATCGTAGCGGTGCAGTTTCAGTTGCAGGTTGTCTGCAAGAAGATGAATTTGGAGGAGTAGAAAAATTATGAAAATTATGTCTTCTGCCCGCTAGATTCACAAGCGGGCAAGTGTTGCACTCTGGCGTTACCAATAATGCAACGCTAAAGCTTAATTGTGTTTCCAATTTACAATGATGCTGCTAGTTCTTTCAACACAGTTCCACCATCACGAAACACAGACCAACCATCTCCCACAAGTACAGTTTTTATAGTGGTAATTTCTGCTAGCCTGCGGACTGACGCGATCGCATCTGCTCGATTCTGGAGTTTGGCATCTGGTAGAATCGTTAAGCTGCCAGCCTTGTGTGAGCGGATCAAGTCACCTGTAATTAGAGTTGTGCCATCCAGTAGCAGTGCCAATTCACCAGGAGTCTTAGATCCTTGCATCTCGAAAACTTGCAACCCAGGAACCAACTCCCTACCGTCATCTAGCCAGCAATCGCATTGAATCGGAAAGGTTTGTTTTTCAGCAATTGGTGCTGCAATTTTAGCCCCGGTGACATAGGCTATACTTTTGGCTGCTCGGAGATGATCCGCGTTAGTGACAACAATCCAGGCTGCGCCACCAAGAGAATTTAGGTGAGCAAAATCATGACTTGATAGAGGCAGAGGATCGATTAAAACATTACCTTCAGGACGAATCCAGGCGCAGCTATTGAAATCAATATTTCTTTCCAGGTCGAAAGCCGACCATCCATACATATCCGAACGATGCAAGGATTTCATGGTAGCAGTAGATGACGCATCAACAAGATGTAATTATCCTTGACTCAAGTTAACAATAGTTTAGCTAGATAAAGGAAAAGCTGCCGCAATCACCCAGCCGAAGAACATAGCACACCCCAAAGCATAGATCCAAACTTCATTCAACATCGCGGCAACATAGGAAAACATAGCTGTAAATAGGGGAAACAAGGGTAGCAACAGGAAGATAAAGCTAAGTTGCGGTACGAATTGCAGCGTTAAAAAAAAGCCTCCCACCAGTGCTATGCTTTGCCCTAGCCACCAGATAAATCTGCAATTGATGCCAACTTTATGTTGAGCAATTCCAGACGCTAGAAACCAAGGGAAACAAAGCAGCGACAGAATTAACCACAGTTGCAAGCGAACGGGAATTAGCCACCATTGCAGCCAAACTACCTGTGCCATTGCGCCAAAGGCAATCCAAAGTAGTATAAATAGGGCAATTCCTAAGCCAAGCGATCGCAGTTTGGGCAGCGGCAGACGAAAGATAGCTAATAACCAAGTTATGCCAGCAACAAAAAACCAAATTCCTACCGCACCACCTACCTGCACGCCACCAAAATTCTGAATTTCACCCTTACCACTAACCCATGTCAAGACACCGCTTGCTACAACTGGGGCGAGGAGTAAACCACCCCAACTTCTGACTTGAAGCCATCTCGATCTTTCCAAATGCGTTGGTAAAGTTAAGATGGGAGCAACTGCACCTAACATCAGCAGCCATCCCAACAGATGCAAGCCATACCAAGCCATTCGCAGATCTACATAGTTGCTGGTAGTTTGGGTATTGAAAGTAGCATCGAGCCATTTACGCGCTGCCATGTGACTAGCGTTGCGTAAGAGAATAGTGATATGTTCGGCATTCGGCACAATTACCAAAGAACGCCCTTTGCCTTGTGCTAAATTTTGATTTTCTCCTCCCGCCTGCTGTAATATTCGCTCTGCGTTGGCGATAAAGCTTCCCTCCCAACTACCAGCTTGCAATTGCAGGTTGTGAGGAATTTGGGGTGTGATCGCTGCATATGTGGGTGAAATGGCAACAGTCGCAGCAAACCGATCGCTATTGCTAATAGCTGCTGACATGACTGCACCACTGCCCATAGAATGTCCTAGTAATGCCAGACGAGTGGGATCTACTCCTGGTTGCTCTAACAAGACGTTATATGCAACATTAAGGTCATGCTGTAGGGAAAAACCTTCCAGTGGTTTGGTGTTGGCTCCATGACCGCCAAAATCCCAAAGCATAACGGCATACCCGGAATGTGCCAAAACATAGGCATAGCCCAGCATCAACTGCTTGGAACCTGCGAAACCGTGCGCTATCAGCACAGAGGGCATTTTTTCTCTTTGCCCCGGTGCAACATATAGCATCGGGATGTTATCTTGTTCGAGCGATCGCACTACTAACCCAGTTTGCGCCGCCGCTACTCCCCACCAGGAAAGCACAATCAGTAATAGCGCCATCAATAGCACAAATAAGCGCTTTTTACTTTTAGCATTCATCATTCATCATTACCCTTTGATCGCAAGTCATCCAACAAGTGGTTTGTGGCAGGATTGTCAGTATCTGACACACAGGAGAAGACAATTGAAGCAGATATTAATAGTTTTGCTAATCGCAGTGCTATCTATTACCTTTATGCCTCTAGCTATAGCAGCAGATACAGCCAACGGTGCCCAAATCTTTGAAATTCACTGTGCAGGCTGTCATATCAATGGTGGCAATATTATCAGACGGGGTAAGACGCTCAAGCAGAAAGCATTGAAAAAATATGGCATGGATTCTGAAGATGCGATCGCCAACATAGTAGCAAACGGCAAAAATAATATGTCAGCTTACAAAGATCGTTTGAGCGCACAGCAGATTATGGATGTATCTGCTTATGTGCTGTCACAAGCCCAAACAGACTGGCGCTAGAAAATATAAGTATAAAATTATGCTAATCGTTTTTTTACTCTAGAGCAAAAATGAGGGCAGGCGATTAAGCTCTGCCCTGGTATAAGGTGGGATTAATTAAAAAGTGTTTGCGGCAACACTACTTTGTGTTTCTGGCCGCAAGTTATAACTCTGCTAGAAAATTTATCTAAGGTGAGATCTTTGTGACGAAGGCATCAGTGCTGCCAAAGAAACTGCTATCGAAAGCATTTTTGGTTGGGAAGTCACTTGAGTAGGTTGACCCTGTGACATAAGCATTACCACGCACATCTACTGCTATTCCAGAGACATTATCAAAGTTGTTACCTCCTAGGTAAGAGGAGTAAACTACGCTATTGCCTGCGGCATTCAACTTCGTCACAAAGGAATCGCTTAAGCCGGACAAATTGCTATTGAAAGCATTTTGAAGTGGGAAGTTATTTGAACTGGTAGTTCCTGCAACATAAGCATTACCTTACGGATCTACTGCAATCCCATAGCCTTCATCAGTATCAGCGTAGATGGTAGAGATGCCACCAAGATAGGTGGAGTAGACGAGAGATACTGCACGGTCTGGGTTCACCTTCGTCACAAAGGCATCTTGGCTGCCCTGAAGTGAGCTACTCAAGGCATTCTTAGTCGGGAAGTCATTAGATTGAGTTCTCCCTGTAACATAAGCATTGCCACGCACATCTACTGCGATCGCTCTGCCAACCTCACCACCGCTACCTCCAAGGTAGGAGGAGTAAAGTAAGGAGGCTTCTCCAGATGCATTTAGGTTTAGCTTAGTTACAAAAGCCTCGGAATCATTAACAGCACCAACAAAGGTGGTATCGAAAGCATTTTTAAGCGGAAAGTTGCTTGAGTAGGTTAGCCCTGTGACATAGGCATTGCCGAGAAAGTCTACTGCAATTCCAAAACCTGACTCAAAGCCATTGCCTCCAAGGTAGGTGGAGTAAAGCAAGGAAGCTTGCCCAGATGCATTTGGGTTCAACTTCGTGACAAAAATATCATTCAGACTACCGCCAAACGTCCTATTAAAGGCATTATTAGTCGTTGGGAAGTCACTTGAGTAAGTTTCTCCTGTGACATAAATATTGCCACGTCCGTCGAGGGCGATCGCATTGCCAAAATCAGCACTAGAACTAGCGCTGCTGCTAGCCGTCCTACCACCCAGATATGTAGAGTAAAGCAGGCGCTCGCCTGATGCACTCAACTTAGTTACAAAGGCATCGGAGTAGCCACCCAAACTACGAGACAAAGCATTCTCAGTGGTGGGGAAGTCATTTGAGTAGGTTATACCCGTTATATAAGCATTGCCTTGCGCGTCCACCGCGATCCCTGCGCCACCGCCGTTATTCAGGTAGGTGGAGTAGACAAAGGATGTGTCGCCAGATGCGGATGGGTTTAACTTTGTTACAAAAGTACCGCCATCACCATTTGTGCTACCAAAGGTATTCTTAGTAGGGAAGTCAGTTGAACCAGTACTCCCAACCACGTAAATATTCCCTTGCACGTCTACTGCGATCCCAGTGCCAGTTTCACTACCGCTACCGCCTAAATATGTCGAGTAACTTAGTACGGGATCGATCGTCAGCGGTTGGGTGCGATCGTAAGCTGCTACTTTAAACCCTACTTCTTGCTTACCTAGCAGCACGTAACTCCCTGCTATGGCTTTTTTCTCTCCGTTGATTTCTTGATAAATTTTTGGTTGATGCTGGCGAAGCACGCCGTTTTGCGTATGCAGCAACAAGTTTCCTTGTTTATCGACTGACAGCCGTTCTGCACCCGCTACGCGGAACTTAATATTTTCTGGCTTAGCACCCGGCGCGACATTAAAGTCATATTCCAACCGCCCTTGGTTGCCGTAATACACCAAGTCAATCCCAGGATAAACTGCTTGATACTGCACTTTAGCGTATTGGGCAATATTTGTATGCCACTTACTGGAGTCTTTGCTCGTTAGGTAGTTGCTTTTTCCTGGCAACTGCTGCAAACCTTTGACTTGTGTGGTGGGATTAGAACCGACTAGCTGCAAGCGAAGAATATTCGTTTGACTCTTAGCACTTGTTTTCACTGCTGATGCCTGTTTAGGAGTATGGCGCAGGCTTAACACTGCCTCAGTCGGAGTCAGAAACACGCTGTAGCCATTGCCCCGCGTCAAGAATTTAACCTCCTTGTCTGTCTGCCCCTGATTCGCTTCAAAACTCAGGGGAAGTTTGGCATAAGTTTGTAGCACTTTGGCTTTAGTGGCAGCATCGGGCTGGTTTTGGGTGGGGGAATTGCTCGTTGCCGCAGAAGATACGGGCATAGCTGCACCAGGGTTTGCCGAACTTAAGAGCAAGGCTACAGAGTAAATGAAACTCGTTGTGAATAAAGCTTTTAGCTGTTTTTGCCCAAAAGATACTTCTGCATGAAGTAGAGGATTGCGATCAAACTCAGGAGATTGGTGTCGGAGATTCGACATAATCTAAACTATTGTGTACGAGTAGGACAGCGATAAAAACAAAAGAGATAATTATTTTTCCCGAATCACAATAAAACTTTACAATATAAAAAAAAATTACTCTTGTGTTAAAAAAGTTTAAATAATATTGTGATTTTGCAGCATTTGCTTAAAAGATTCATTTGCTGCTCAAATAACTAATAATATCATCAAATTTGGGTTTAGACTTAAATTGCTATTGCCAGAGCATAATTTCTAGTTAATTAAAGTTTTTTAACAACAAAAGCATTTTGAATTGGATAGTTTTAGATTGTTACCGATAAACAAATAAAAAATTAGAAAATAGCTTTATGAAGACAGCGCACCAAGAAGATTTACAAGCTTTAGGGCAACTTTTACAAGCTCGTTTGCGATCGCATATACCAAACGGTAATAAGCTCAAAATTGGATGTGCAATTAGCAATGAAACTTTAGTAGTGTTGCTCCAGCATCCGCCAAGAGTGGAATTCGATCCTGAAATTACTTTTACGGAGATCGAGAAAAACCTTCAGTCCCTACGACCGCAAGCAACTGGGCCAGTGAAGCTTTATTTGCGAGTGTCGGGGCAAAAGCAGGCTTATGCTAAACATGACATCACCTTGCACCCTGCTGAGTTAGTAACGATCGCAAACAGCTCTTATAACCAAGTCAATTCCAACAACTGGAGCAAACGAAAGGAATTTCCTGTTTCTGCATCACAGTCACTAGATGCAATCGGGCTAACTAACCATAACCTCAGTCAACACTTGACAAATTGGCGTAACAATGAATCACTAACAGGTGTTAGACAGCCAGCAAAAAAAACCGAGGGTTTTTCTGCCAAGGTGCGATCGCTATTAGCCGATATTCCGACACCCTTACTAGTAGTAGGTGGTGGGGTAGCACTTGCGACTCTATTTAGCAGCACTTATATGCTGACTCGTCCTTGTGTAATTGGAGAATGTCCTGCCCTAGAAACCGCCCAGCAACTGAGTAAGGTAGCTAATCATCTGACGCAACGGGTAAATTCTCAGCCGGATCTATTGGCAGTGCAACAGCAACTAGTGGAGGCAAACAACTCTTTAAAAGCAATTCCTCGATGGTCTTTTCGCTATCAGGAAGCAAGCCAACTGTCGCAAAATTTATCTGAGCGCTCAGCCACGCTCGACCAAATAAGTGCGGCATTAGAAAAAGCAGCCGCAGCCACGAAAAAAGGCGAGAATCTACCTCATACTGTGCAAAAATGGCAAGAAATCCAGGCGCTATGGCAACAGGCGATCGCAACTCTAGCTAATATTCCTGCCAACAGTTCCTTATACGGGCTAGCGCAGCAAAAACTAGCCCAATATCAAACTAATTTACAAGTTGTGAATCAGCACTTGAATTTAGAGCAACAGGCCAGTAAAAAATTGCTACAGGCAAAAAATACCATTTTGCTGGCGAAGACACGCGGGGATACAGCTCGATCGTCGCAGGCATGGCAAAAAGTTAAAGCCACTTGGCAGAGTGCGATCGCAATTCTTGGCTCTATTCCCAAAACTACTACAGCCTATGAGGAAGCACAACAACTGCAAGCGAGTTATCGTACCCAGATCAAGGCAGCAAGCGATCGCGCTACCAAAGAGCAAATGTCTGCTAAAGCCTTTTCTCAAGCCATGAGCAAAGCTAATCTAGCCCAAAAAGATGAGCAACAAAATCAGATATCCCTGGCTTTGAGTAATTGGAATCAAGCTTTGAACTCTGCTAAACAAATTCCTGGTGGCACACAGTACTATAACCAAAGTCTACCGCTGATAGCCTCTTATACTTCTGCTATCCAACAAGCCGGGGCAAAACTGAAAGTTGCCAACGTCTTGCAACTTGCGCGCACCGATCTCAATCGTACCTGCTCCGGTACCATTCCGGTTTGCAAGTATTCACTGAATAACCAACTGATTATGGTACAACTGACTTCAGGTTACGAGCAAGCTGTAGAACGCAACTATATTAGTGCTAGGCTGCATACCAAGTCAAAAACTCAAGTTGGTGTTGCCATGCACTACTACAAGTTAAAGCGAGAACTCGAAGCAATTAGCAATAAAGCTAACGTCCCCCTGCAAGTCTACGAGTCAGATGGTTCTCCTTTGCATAATTATAAGCCGAAGTGAGAGGCGCTTAGGGGGTGATTGACACTCTCCGGCATAAATGCACGGAGATTCTTTAGAAGAAAACCAAACTTCATAGTTCGATTTTGAACCATACTCGCAAACATCTACACCACGATGCCGTTCCCAAATATTTCTATTCCGAACACAGCAGTAATAGAATTGTTTTCTGCATCAAGGCGGTGTCAATTGCCTCTACTCTCTGACCTACTGATAGGTTTGAGTATACCTTTGACACTTACCTTAAGAGTTTTACCCAAAACAGGATTAAGTTTTGGAACCCCATACTCTTATTCTTTTGCCAATGTACAATTGCTAACTTTAGGTGTTTTTTGATTCACTCGCTACCCGCCCCATTTTCTACCTCCGCTTTCTTGTTAAAGCAAGAAAAGACTGTGTTAGGGGGTTTCAACCCACGACGAGATAGGTCAATGTGTCTTAGTCAGCAAGTATATTTTAGTACATTGGATAGCAGAAGTAAAGCCGTTCAAAAGAAGCGGGGTTTCCACCCACATTTTCTGATGAAGAGAGCAGGGGCAGCAGGGGCAGCAGGGGCAGCAGGGGAAGAAAAACAAATATACCAGATCCAGATTATGCAATGCCAGATGTACAATAGCTTACCACTGCTTTACCTAACTAATAAGTGCGCCGAAGGGTCTTTGTTAACAAAGCAAATTCAATCGATGCAATTGTTGTCCTTGAGTTAATCCCAATGGAAGATTAAGTCGAAAGCAAAGCGGACTAAACATAGAAGCAATAGATTCAAACCAACTTGTTGGTCACTTTGATGGAGACAGTTTACGGAAATATTCAAGGCTTAAAATCTAGCCAGATCGAGCAGCTAAAGCGGCTATATGACCAAAGGCAAGCAGGCGGGGCACTCACTAGCGAATTCGCCTCCTCATTGGCTGCGATTAGTACAGAAATTCATCAGCCTGTGAGCAGCTACATCAATCGACGCGGGCAGGTAGTTCGAGTTGCGGTAGGTACACCTGCTCAGACTCAAATTCCTACCTCAGAATTACCTCGGCAGGGGGCATTTCGCTTGAGTGGAATTCGTTGCGTGACTACTCAACTCAAAGGAGCGATGCCAGATACAGCCGCACTAACAGCAATGGCACGGCAGCGCTTAGATGCAATAGTTGTGTTAATTGTAAATGGCAAAGATGCCCAAAGACGAGGGACAAAAGCCACTGGTTCTGTCAAGGAAGCTTTTATAGCTCACCTTGTACAGGATCTAGAATCACCTTGGGTTGTTTCTTCTCCTCTGAGCTTGGATGAACTAACCGAGCAAAACTTAGATGAATCAGTTGATGAATGGGAGAAAGAATTTCAAGCAGCAGGCTTTGAAACTTCGCAATTTCAACAGGTTGAGTCACAGGGCGATCGCGTTCTGCTAGTTGGGTTAATGACTGAGGATATGTCTACCCAGCAGTTTGAATATAGTTTGTCTGAACTTGCTCGATTAGTTGAGAGTGCGGCAGGAGAGGTAGTGGGTACAGTGCAACAAAAGCGATCACGCCCCCATCCTCAAACTGTTGTCGGTCAGGGCAAAATTGAAGAAATTGCCCAAATGGCTCATCAGCAGGGAGCCAATCTGATTGTTTTTGACCGAGACATCTCTCCATCTCAAGCCCGCAACTTAGAAGCCGAAATTGGTATGCCAGTTGTAGATCGCACTGGAGTAATTCTGGATATTTTCGCTCAACGCGCCAAATCTCAAGCGGGTAAATTACAAGTGGAACTGGCGCAACTGGAATATATGCTGCCTCGGCTGCGCGGTCGCGGTCAAGAAATGTCCAGGCTAGGAGGCGGAATTGGTACCAGGGGGCCAGGTGAAACCAAACTAGAGACTGAGCGGCGAGCTATACAGCGCAGAATTGCCCAACTCCAGCAGGAAGTCAACCAATTACAGGAACATCGCGCCCGCCTCAGACAACAGCGACAGCAGCAAGAAATTCCCTCTATTGCCTTAGTGGGTTATACCAACGCGGGTAAGTCTACTCTGTTGAATGTATTGACTAACGCTGAGGTTTATACAGCCGACAGACTTTTTGCCACCCTCGATCCCACAACGCGAAAGCTGGTAATTACAGATCCAGAAACTCAGGAGCGCCGAACTATTCTGCTGACAGACACTGTAGGGTTTATTCACGAACTGCCGCCACCGCTGATGGATGCGTTCCGCGCCACTCTAGAGGAAGTCACCCAAGCAGATGCTTTGCTTCATGTTGTCGATCTATCTCATCCAGCTTGGGAAAGTCATATTGCCAGTGTGGAAGAAGTGCTAGCAGAAATACCTGGTGTAGAAACGTTGTATGCAACGTCTGCACAAATTGCCTTTAACAAAGTTGACCAAGTAGATAGCGAAACTCTGGCTTTGGCTCAGCAAAAGTACCCCGAAGCCGTGTTTATTTCAGCCACACAACGTTTGGGTTTAGAGACACTACGACAGCAATTACTACAACTGATTGACGAATCCGTTGCAGAAGTTGTAGCCACACAAGGGTTATAAGAACAAATTGACGAATCCGTTGCAGAAGTTGTAGCCACACAAGGGTTATAAGAACAAAAGGAGATGTCATCTATCTAGACTTGAATTTTTCTATGAACTCAACATCCGACTTTCAGTACTTTCAAGGCAATTCTTTTTCCGATCTGTTTGCTCAAGACATCACAGATGCACGTTATGCGTTCATCCTAAATTATCCTGCGACTGGCAGTTGGGCCGCTTATCCCAACAGGAAAAAATACTTTATTCAAGATGGTAGTAGTGAAGCCACCAAAACCTCCTTTGACAAGATTTGCCAGAAGGAACCTTGGAAAAATTTAGCTGTGTTAGGCAATGCCCTTTCTGGAGTTACGATTATTGAGCCGCCAAAATTGCTGATGAACTACTGGCGAGAGCATTTGGGCTTCAGCTACACCGCTATGGAAATGATGGATTGCTCAACTTACCAGGAAGATCTTAGCAAAAGCGATCGCTTTGACAAAATCATCACGCTATTTCCATTCGATCATCTCAAACCTGAAAAACACGCTGTCGATCCAGATACCCACTACCGTTTGCTTGACAAAGTGACGCTAGCCGAGCTAGGGGTGCAATGTCCCAAATATGAGAGCTACAATCTTCACACCAAGAGTCTTGAAGACATTGAGTTACCACAATTCCCCTATCTGATCAAAACCTCGCACGGACTTTCAGGAGAAGGGACTTATATTATCAAAAGCCCCAGCGATCTGAACTACTGCCTTGAAGAAATAAGGAAATATCTCGATATTAAGTTGCTCGATACGATTATTGTGTCGGAGTTCATCAAGAATACCGTGCAGAATTACTGCGTGCAATTCTATGTCAACAAGGCGGGAGATATAACGCTCATTGGTACTACAAGCCAACTCGTCACAGAGGAGGGCAATTATTTAGGGGGGCTGATCCACTACCGCGAAACCGATATGAGTAAATTCTTTGAGATGATTGCTGCTGTCGGTCAATATGCTCACCAGCAGGGATATTTCGGCTTTATTGGCTTTGATGTGTTGGAAGACTCGGACGGAGAGCTTTATGCGATCGATGCTAATTTCCGCGTCAATGGCTCAACCCCGCTCTGCTTACAGCGCCACAGCTTGTTGGAACTGGGAAAGGAGGTGGCTCAATATTCCAGTGACTACCGCATGGATGGGACATTGGACTCTATTCTAGTCAGCTTTAAAACCGAACTGGAACGCAAGGACTTTATCATCCTGTCGGCTCTAGAGAAGGTCAAATACGGAAAAATCTACACCGAAATTTACGGAATTGTGGCTGGAGAGACAAGCGAGGAAATGCAGCACATTGAGCATAACTTAAAGGATAAGGGATTGCAGGGGCTTGGTTAAACACCAGGATTTTGTATTGGAGTTAACAAACTTACTTAATACAGAACCCTTCCTTCAGCGCAGGTAAGACACCTCTTTGGATGAAGCTTTAATTTTTTGCCTGCGCTTAAATATAAAAGAAGTATTAGGTCACTATCTCCTCACCATTTTTTGAGTTGTGGGACAGGCTTCTAGTTTTTGTGTATAAAGCAGGCTAGAAGCCTGCTCCACCTAGTGAGGAGACAAACACTAAATGCTTGTTGAGTGGGGAGTTCATCTAAGAACTATTTTATTCAGTTGGCACAGTGATAGTTGATTGGGTTAAATAACGAAACTCAGGCTAAGCGCGATCGCAATTTCCCTAAGCCGTATTTATTTCACCTACTGAGCGCTTGGGCTTATAGACATTATGTCAGCCATTGGTGCAACTGATCAACCAAGCCGTTTTACTTCCAAAACTTACAGATATTTAACAAAAATATGAGAGGAACCATAGATGACACTAGCTATCATTGTTCACGGTGGGGCAAAAACTATCTCAGATGACAAGGTTGAAGCCAACAATGCAGGCTGCGTGGCAGCAGTAGAAGCAGGTTGGGCAGTGCTGACTGCTGGGGGAAGTGCCGGAGAAGCCGTTGAGGCAGCCATCCGCGTTCTCGAAACTGACCAGACATTTAACGCAGGTTTTGGCGCAGTTCTCAACACTGAGGGAGAGGTGGAGCTAGACGCAGCGATTATGGAGGGTACTACCCTAGGTTGGGGAGCAGTAGCAGGTGTTCAGGGTGTACGTCATCCAATCTCGGTGGCACGGATGATTATGGATGAAAAACCCATGCTGTTAGTAGGGCAAAGTGCAGAAAGCTTTGCCGCAGACAACGGAGCCGAGATGTGTGCAAAAGAAAACTTGATAGCCGATGAGCTGTTGCAGGAGTGGAAGGAGGAGCAGCCAGTTGTGGATCGCCCCAACACCGTTGGCTGTGTGGCTTTGGATGCTTCCGGCACCCTAGTAGCTGGAACCTCAACAGGGGGTATTATGAATCAGCTACCTGGTCGTGTTGGTGACAGTGCTCTCGTGGGTTGCGGCTTGTACGCAGACAATAAACTCGGTGCTTGCTCAACAACCGGTGATGGCGAGTCGATTATCCCAGTGGTGCTGGCTAAGACTGCGATCGATTTTCTAGCTGGAGACAGGCACCCAGAAGAGGCAGCACAGAAGGCGATTGACACTCTAAAATCTAAGGTGAAAGGAGAGGCTGGCTGCATTCTCTTAGACGGTCAAGGACGGGTTGGTTGGGCGTATAATTCGTCGGACATGGCTTGTGCTTATATGACTACCGAACAGGATAAGCCTGCTGTGTTTACCAAAAAAGAATACCCGCAGTTGCAGAAGACTTTATAGATTTTGCCCAGTTCACAATTGTTAAAGGAGAGTAAAAAATGGTATCGACTCTTAATGACACCAAGCGCCTTTCAATTGCATCAAAATTGGCAGATATGAAAGCAATACAAAATCTGCTAATTAATAATGAGGAGCAATTTATCAAAGATTGCTCTGATGATATTCGCGATCGCCTACAGCATATGCTCGAAGATGATCGCAAAAACATGGGCGTTCTCGATACTGTAATTGTTCAATACGGTGTCAAGGGAGAAGTTAAGGAAACAACCCAGAAAATAATTGAGTCAGTTGAGAAACTAATGAAAGGTTCTGAACTGAGTTTGTTTGAGAAAATATTTCAGCATGAATTATTGAAGCATCAGCAGGTGATGCTGGGGCTGCTAATCCACAAAGCTGCTCAAATTGTTGGTGCTGATATTGAAGCTGCGATCGCTCCTTTAAATACAGTTAACTTTGAAAACCGCGCTCACCAAGAGCAACTCAAAGGAATTATAGAGCTTTTGGGTGTGCGCGAAATGACTGGTCTTGAGGCAAAGCAAGGACTTTGGGCGCGGGTTGGGGATGGTGTTGCAGCCTTAACAGGTGTTGTGGGTAGTGTGGTAACGCGCACCGATGACGAGATGAGCATCCGCCAATTGCTGCTGATGGATCATACTAAAGCTGATATTCTATTCGGGGAAATTTTAGGTTCTGACGATCCTGAAAAAATCCAAGAGTATTTTGGGCAACTCTACAAAGACATAAAAGTTCATGGTACAGCCGAAGAACAAGTCTTATATCCCGCAGTTCGTCCGTATTACGAACACACGCAGGAAATAGTCGTTCAGACTGACGAAGTGATGCAGATGTTAGACGAAATTAAGCCTCTCAACCCTGCTGATTCCCAGTTTAAAGCAAAAATTGAGCAGCTAAGGACTGCGGTGCGAAATCATATCAATCAAGAAGAGAATGATATATTTCCTAAACTCCGCGACAACTTTAGCCACGAGCAGCAAAAGCAAATGGCAAGCGAGTTCAAAACAGCAAAAAGCAAGCTGCAAGACCAAATGGCTGCTTCCTAAGAGTGCAGCAAGCTAATCAAAGTGTAAAGTAGTGGATGGCTCAATAAAACTTAGCTAACCTTTGACCTTCCCACTACTTGAATTGTGCGATTTCCTTTGTTAGCAGCTTGTATTTTATCACCAAATTATTCTGCAATCTTCTCTGCCGCAGCCTGCACTTTAGTAACAACTTTCGCAGGCAAAGGAATATATCCGAGTTCTGTAATTGATTATATAAACAAAGTTTTTTCTTGGCTACAAATCAATTTTTAAATACGGTATAGTTGAAAATTAAGCTACCATAAATCAGGTTCATCAATGAATGAAATAGCTATAGTTTTAATTTAAACTTCGATAGTGGAATCGTGGAGAAATTAATTATTTAGCTCAACTAAAGTTGGCTGTAGCTCTCGCCGCAACTCCATCATCAGTTCGCAGAGGCGTATAGAAACAGTTCGATCGCAGCAAGTATTATCCTGAAGTATATGCTCTATCTCTTGAGCCAGGCGCGAACCCGCAGCAAACCCAAAGCTTCCCAACGCACCAGCTAGCTTGTGAGCTTCTTGTTCTGCCTTTTGGCATTGGATGCCGGACTTACCCTGACTTAAAGCTCTAATTGCCTGGTCTATCACTGCTAAGCGATCGCTAATTTTAGCTTTGAAATCCTCTCTTGCCTTAGCTACTGCTGAGATAATTTGTTGTTGCTTCCAACTTAGCTCTAACTCATTTGCGTCTTGATTGTGTGAAGTTCTCTCTTGAGATAAAGGCTTGAGACGATAACCCAGACCATAAACTGTTTCGATTAGATCAGTCGGCGCTCCTGCTGCTTTTAGTTTCTGCCGCAAACTCTTGATATAAGACTTAATTGTATCTTCTTGCGGTGGGTCTTCTAAATTCCAAAGGCGATCAACGATCGCACTGCGGCTAAATACGCGCTGATTGTTGCGCAGGAAAAGTTCTAAAAGCGCATATTCTTTTGGCGTTAAATGCAGAGCTTGACTGCCATATTTCACCTCACAACTACTCGGATCGAGGCGCAATTTTTCCCATTCCAACACAGGAGGTAAAGTTGAACTTCCCCGCCGGAGTAAAGCACGAATGCGAGCTGATAACACTTGAAAATCGAAGGGTTTGACGACATAATCATCTGCACCTGCATCTAAACCCATGACTTTATCAGTTGCTGTATCCCGCGCCGTAAGCAGGAGAATCGGCATTTGATAGCCCTCTCGTCGTAGTTGTTTACAAAGACTAATGCCATCCAGTTTAGGCAGCATTACATCTAGCAAAATCAAATCATAGCTAAATGCCGTTGCCAGTTCCCAACCATCCCCACCATCAGCAGCAACATCGACTATATAGTGATTTTGTTTAGTCAAAAGCGCAACAACAGCTTCGGAAATTGAATTATCATCATCAACTAAGAGAATTCTCATAATCTTTGCTTATAGAACTGCTGTAGCTAATACTGACTTCTACAAGTTCTTATGCCTTTTTACAGTCGACAAAACATCTATCAAAGGCAAGGAAAGATATATAGATCTATAGCAAGGTGTAGATTAAAGAAAATTGCGATGAGAATAAATCAGTTATAGCAATCGTATTTAAGTTATGAAACCCTCGTGGTGGCTGCTAACAGCTAACAGTTAATACGCTCAAACCCAAAACAATTCCTAACTAGTCAAAAAGCACGACTAATCAGATTCTTTTGACATTGTAGCAAGGCTAGCAATGACAGCAATCAACTCAGCTGCTCTGATTGGTTTAGCCACATGGAGCTGGAAGCCTGCGGCAAGAGCTGCTCTGTAATCTTCCACCCTGGCATAACCCGTCAGTGCCACAGCCGGAATGCGTCCCCCCGTTTCAGGTTCCAATTGCCTAATTTTGCGGATCAGCGTGTAGCCGTCCTCACCGGGCATCCCGATGTCGCTCACCAGTACATCAGGCTTAAAGTTTTCCAGTGCTTCAAGTGCCTCGCCTACCGAACCAACAGCTTGCGCCTCGGCTCCACTTTGCTTCAGTATTGTGACAATCCACTCCCGCGTATCAACCTCGTCATCCACAACCAGCACCTGCAAGCCCTTGAGAGAAGGGGCTGTGTCGCTGTGTTTAGGAGCTAAGGGAATTTCCCCCCCTGCTTGCTCATATCCCTCGGCTTCCCTAGCTTTTTCCACTAGAGGAATCTTTACAGTAAACGTAGAACCTTGCCCAACGCCCTGGCTCTGTGCAGAGATAGTGCCGCCGTGCATCTCTACTATATGTTGAGCGATCGCCAGCCCTAAACCAAGACCCTTTTGTGACCTTGTGCTTTTGCTATCTGCTTGACGGAAGCGATCGAAAACATACGGTAGAAAGTCAGCACTGATACCCTTACCCGTATCAATGACTTGAATACAGGCGAAGAGGCCAGGGTAAGAGGCTTGAGGTATAAGGTACGAGGAAGAATTGTCTGCTGGTAGTAAAGACTTTGAAACTAACCTCTCGCCTCTTGCCTCTCCCCTCGAACCTTCTACTGACAATCGCACCTCAACCCGTCCCCCAACAGGTGTAAACTTAATTGCATTGGAGAGTAGATTCAACACGACTTGTTGCAAGCGGTCTGAGTCACCCCATACTAAGAATTTTGGATTTTGGATTTCCGAGCCAGTCGCTTGCCCCTGTGGGGGAGTTTGTGCGAAGGAGCGTGATTTTGGATTATTCTCTATCTCGTGGTATGAAATAAATTCTGGATTTTCACCAGTAGATCCCAATCGAAAATCTAAAATTGAAAATCGAAAATCCATAGCCTTGGCATTTGCCATTGGCTGCACAACTTCAATCGCAGAAGTGATCGCTTCAACTACGTCAAAAATGCGGCAGTCGAGCGAGAGTTCCCCCCTAATAATGCGTGAAATATCGAGCAGATCTTCAATCAGTTGCATCTGCAAGTTGGCGTTGCGTTCAATCGTCTCAATTGCGATCGCTGCCTTATCCTCATCCAGTATGCCTGCTTGCAACATCCCAGCCCAGCCCAGAATTGCAGTCATGGGAGTGCGTAATTCATGGGAGACTATTGCTAGGAATTCGTCCTTCGAGCGGTTGGCTGCTTCTGCCTCAGAACGTGCTGCCTGTTCGCGCACCAGTAATTGTTCGCGTTCTGCCTCAGCTTGCTTACGCCCGGTAATGTCTTGCATAATTTTGGCAAAGCCGCGCAGACTTCCATCGTGTAAAGCGGTGATGACGCAATGAGTCCATAAATGTGTGCCATCCTTACGCACGTGCCAGCGATTCTCTCTAGAAAAACCTTCGGCTACAGCTTTCTTGAGTGCTTGCTGCGGTTGACCGCGTTCAATTGCTTCTGGCGTGAAAATGCGCGCAAAATGCTGACCAAGAATTTCTGCTTCCTGATAACCTAAGATACGTTCTGCTCCTATATTCCAACTGATAATGTTACCACTGGTGTCTAGCATGAAGATTGCGTATTCCGTCGCTCCTTCCACTAATAAGCGATAACGTTCTTCGCTTTGGCGGATAATATCTCGGCTTTGAAGTAAGCTTTGATAATTGCGTTGCGCTTCTTGGGCATTAATTTCGGCTCGGCGTTGAGTAGAGCGTAGCTTTGCGTTTAGAAAGCTAATCAGTAGTGCCACTAGCACGAACTGAAACAGCCCGATAACGTTAGCTCGACTAGCTGCCTGGAAATCAATTGAAGGTATCAACAAGTCGGTGCAGATCAAAACCGCCAAAGCAGTGGATAGTAGCCCCGGTCCTATACCCCCATACCAGGAACTCACCATCACAGCTGCAAGAAACAGTGGGTAGAGGCTTGGCTTAATTAGCCACCACAGTATTTGTGTCAGTAGGAAAGCTATTACAACAGCTATTACAGCAACACCATAGTGCTGTAGCTGGGAGCGCGTTAATCTCTGCATATTTCGCTCTTTTTGGTCGCATTTCTATCTTGCGCAACGAGTTTACTTGTTGCCGGAACCAGTTAATTACAAAATTATTTGGCAAGGCTTTCTGATTCACTCGTCACTTTGAGTACTATTTCTTCCCGACTTTTCCACCTTTGAGTTCTAAGTTTAAAAAATACAAAAAAGTTATGTTTTTCTAAGTTACCTTGCTCTGTTGAGATTAGTTCTATGC
Organism: Leptolyngbyaceae cyanobacterium; assembly: GCA_036704105.1. Taxonomy (GTDB): domain Bacteria; phylum Cyanobacteriota; class Cyanobacteriia; order Cyanobacteriales; family Chroococcidiopsidaceae; genus Chroococcidiopsis. The sequence continues at coordinate 64,983 of DATNQH010000145.1, forward strand.
AAAATATACATTTTAGCAGAATATTAATCAGTACACTTATATCGATTAAATTTAGGGCGAGATGATATCATCTTGCCAAAATATTGTCTTTGAAAAAGGTTTTTAATTTAGCTTCAGTAGTTGTTCGTATAAAAAAAGCTCATATTGAAATTAACTTCAATTCCCTTTCTGTCTAAATGTCTAATTAACCGGATTGTCACTGAACTAATACTGTTTAGATAATGGTGAAAAATCATCGCTGAACAACTGCCTTTAGCTAGTTGTTATCAATCGAAATATAAGTAAAAAGATAGATACAGGTAGATCTATCTTTTGGCGTATATTCACTATGATCTCTCCTTGGCAAACCCCACTCCCGCTGGAAGAGTACACAACGAGCCGAGTCGCTGTCTACTTTTACAGCGGCAGATTATGCTTATGGAGTCCAATTATGTTTCTCAACTTGGTAGAAGCAATCGCACTTCACCGTAAAGGAATTCTTGACGGGGTAGAATTTTTGATTTTTCCGCCTGATTTCAACCCCTCAGTTTTCCCAAATGATTTCAACCCAACTTCTCACACTACCTTAACTGAGCTGTATCGCAGGCAGGATCTGTGTAACGCCATGCCAACTAGGCTGAACGCAGAATCATTTTCTAAAAACCCTCTATTTCTTCCCGACTTTTCCACTTTTAAGGCCTAAGTTCAAAAATGAACTTAAAAAATATAATACATTGAAACAGCAAGCGTTTCCCTTATCAACTAGGTAATTTAAAACAGAGAGGAAAACGATAACGGTGACAGCCAAGCGAATTTTAGTCATTGATGACGAAGTTGATATCCTGAGATTGATTCAAACTTGCCTAGAGGTTATGGGAGGTTGGCAAGTGCTAACCGCAGGTTCTGGTAGTGAAGGGCTGCACTTAGCCGAAACCCTTCGACCTGATGCTATCCTTTTAGATGTAATGATGCCGGATATGGACGGAGTGACTACCTTTAAAAACCTACAAGCTAATCCGGTAACTGAGTGCATTCCTGTAATTTTTCTGACAGCAAAAGGACGCTATACCGAGCGAAATATGTTTGCTGAACTAGGCATAAAGGGTGTACTCAATAAACCATTTAATCCTCTTAAAATAGCCGATCAAATAGCTGCAACCTTAAGCTGAAGTAGATAAAAGCTTTGTCATCGCTTGTTAGTCAAAAGTTAGGATTGGAAGATTGCAATGTGTTAAAGGCGTTGGAACGTTCTAACAAACAAGCCTAAAGGCGTTTCAACCGACAAATCACAACATTTTAAGGCTTTTCGAGCAAGTCTGGCGATCACGCTTAGCCAAAGTCTTTCTTAAGTAGTATTTTTAGCGAAAATTACTAGTTTCCACGAGTTTTCCACTATTGCCGCTTAACTTAAAGCTAGCTCTGAATCAGTGTTGAGTCAACAAGGGTTATTTAGAGCTATATTCTTTTGGCTTTGTTGCTCGGTGGTATGGCAAAACTTAGGCTCTTTATGTACAAGGTAATTAAGAAGGAATGAAACGGCTCAAAAGCTTCATAAATCAACAAAACAAATAACTTTTCAAATGAATACTGATACTAAATTCGAGTGGGTAAATAGAAATGAAATTTATGGAACCAGTTAGGAAAAAAATGCAGCGTTTCATCGTGCGTCCTAACCTCTATCTTATGGTATTGATTGTTGGTAGCAGTGCGGGATGTGTTAATTTAGGAGAAAGAGCAGCTACTCAAGCGCAACCTTCACCTTTAGAGCAAGCTGCTGCACCAAATAATCTCAATTTTATTGCTGAAGTTGTCCGCGATGTAGGGCAAGCAGTTGTGCGAATTGATGCCACTCGGACGGTAGAAGTACCTGGAGCAGTTAGCAATCCTTTGATTGAACGTTTTTTTGGTGAGGAATTGTATCCGCCCCAGCAGCGAGTTCAACGTGGCATCGGATCGGGATTTATTATTAGCGAGGATGGCCGCATACTAACTAATGCTCATGTAGTCGCAGGTGCCGATCGCGTCACCGTAGTGCTGAAAGATGGCCGCCGTTTTGCCGGAAAAGTTGTCGGTGCAGATCCAGTCACAGATGTAGCAGCGATCGATATTGATGCGACTAATTTACCAACAGTTAAACTTGGTAATTCAGACAACTTAGTTCCCGGACAATGGGCGATCGCGATCGGTAATCCTTTAGGTCTAAATAACACCGTTACTCAAGGCATTATCAGCGCTACAGGGCGTAGTGGTTCTGATATTGGTGTACAAGATAAGCGCCTCGATTTTATCCAAACCGATGCAGCAATTAATCCGGGAAATTCTGGCGGGCCTTTGCTAAATGCTCAAGGAGAAGTAATTGGCGTTAACACTGCAATCATCAGTGGTGCGCAAGGCTTAGGCTTTGCCATTCCCATTGAAACAGCACAACGAGTTGCCAATCAATTAATTACAACTGGTAGAGTTGAACATCCATATTTGGGTGTTCGCCTAATTGAGTTGACACCTGACATTCGCCAAGAAATTAACCAGAGCAATCTCGGTTTTAAGGTGAATCTAGAGCAAGGAATCTTAATTGTAGATGTGGGCCGAAATTCTCCAGCTTCCCGTGCTGGTTTACGTCCGGGTGACATTATTACTGAAATAAATGGAGTGCAAATTCAAAATTCCGAGCAAGTGCAAGATCGAGTAGAAGCAACACCTTTAGGAAAGACTCTACAAATCACAGTGAATCGTAATGGTCTAACTCAACAACTTACAGTTAAACCAGAGCAGTTACCAGTTGCATCGAATCAAAGGTAGAAAGGGGATATATTGCCTGTCTACAGCAAAAAAATTTAGAGAGGCTATGTCGCAGTTGGTAAAAAGTACAATTTTTCAAATCATACTAGATAAGGATAATAAGATGACGAATCAATTAGGATCCTACTTGCAAGCTCCAAGCAAAAAAGAATTTGCTGCTACTTTTCGTGTAGTCAGCCGATTTAGCTTTTGGATACAGTTGGCGCTTGGTGCTTTTTCTGCGATCGCTTTATTATTTGCGATGTTTAGCCGTAATCTCAGCGCTCAAACAGATAATCCAGGCATTGGATTCGGTATCTTTTTAGCTGTTGTTGGAGTGTTATTGTTATGCTTCAGAATCTATTGGGCTTTTCGCTATAGACGTTTAGCCAAACGTCTACAAACACCTAATTATGAGTTACATCCAAAAAAAGATGATGTAATTCAAGTCTTACGAATTGGATTAATTGTGAGTTTAGTGGCGATTCTAATAGCTTTTTTAGCATCTGAATTGAGCGTCATAGCGTTACTATCAAAAGCTCTAGCTGAACCTCAAGGAGTAGCAATTTATAATAGGCAAAACGTCATTCGTTCGCTAGATATTCTTGTAGTACTAGCAAATGTGAATTTGATTGGTGCGCATCTGGTTGGAGGTGTTACCTCGCTGGGACTACTTAATTGGGTAGAACAATAGTAGCTTGCAGTATTTACTTTGTGTTGTTAACTGTTTCAGTTGAGATAGTAACAATATTTCATAAGTAGCATTTAGGCAAATGCTCTTAAGTTCTCCACGATTCCACTATCTCAGTTTAAATTCAAACTATATCCAGATCGTGCGAAGTTGTTCTACAAAACTTGCCAGTATCTGTAACTATCAGTACCGTAGTCAAAATAAAGAGCTAGTGGATGTAATACCAATATCCTCCCAGAAGGATTGATAAAAGTTTCGTTGGAATCAAAAGATTGAGACGATAACGCAGGCGCACTACGAATTCAAGCAGATGGTGAAGTTTTCTTGAACTAAGCCGATCTCAGACTGGCATCAGTGCCAAACCGAGGCGAGAGCCTCCACAGTATTGAAGCGAAAACATCAAGACTAATAAGTTGAAGGATTTCTCTATGCTAAAAAGATTTAATCGCGATCGCCTCAACAGCTTGACTCAAAGATTGTGGAAAACCAAAGGAGCATTCGCCTTGGCACTAATGGCGATAGTTCTCCCAGCTTGTAGTAGTAACGAGTTAGAAGCAAAAACTCCTGCTCCAAATAACGTTAATACAGATGCAACAACCCCAGCGGCTCGAACTAACGTTACTACAGAGGAAGTTAGTGATAAAACTAATGCCCTACTCGGTCAAACTGTAACTGTCAGAAGCGAACCTGTCAAAAAAATTGGCCCAAATAGCTTCACAATTAGTGACGAGCAGTTTTTTGGCAGTCAGCCAATTTTGGTTTTGAATGCTTCAGGAAAGCCTATGGTTCTACCTCAAGGCGATACAGAAGTGCAAGTAACTGGCAAGGTTGAGGGGGCGACGAGCTAGCTAAAGTGCTTGCTGTATAAGAGCCATAGCTCTTAAGCCTTTGCGATAAAATGCCTGCTTATTGCGAATGGATTTGATGAGTTCTTCAACCCATACGTGACATTCATGAAAGGCAAC
>DATNQH010000146.1:0-11228 GCA_036704105.1 Leptolyngbyaceae cyanobacterium
TTCCTCAAAGACATCTTTAGAATGAAATAGCCCTGCCTTCTAACCACGAAAAGTCTTGGATTATTGCGTAAGAACCATCAGTATTGGTGACGGGATTGATCCCGCCTAGATAGTTATTTCCCGTAGAGTCACCAATGACGAAAATGTCAGCTCCCGTTCCGCCAAATAAATAGTCAATCTCTATCGAGTAACCACCCCCAAAACCATCTAAGTAATCATTACCAGTGTCACCATACAATGAATCATCTCCATAACCACCATATATGCCATCACTTCCATACCCACCACCTATAATGTCGTTGCCACCATTACCACCTATAAGGTCATTTCCCTCGTAACCAGCAATGAGGTCATCTAAATCAGTTCCGGGGAGGATGTCGCCGAAGTTAGTACCAGTAATGATCGCCATTTTTGTTTCTCCTGATGTAAATTTTGACCAGCAAGGCGCTCAAGTAAGTAAGATATCAAATAAACTATTAGGTAAAACTTAATTACAGAAAGTCTTCAAAATTTGGTTTGAGAAAGGTAACCTCTAGGGCAAGCTATAATCATAAAAATCTATCACTTGCGCTTTAGTCCTAACCGCCACTAACGAAAGAAAAATCGTTGATTTCCTCCTTCGGTGCTAGCGAATAGAGAGTATAATCCCTCTTACTTTAAAGATGTTTGCCTCTTTTTTACCGCCACAAGTCGAGCTATTCCAAGAGCCTGCATCTATTGCCTTGGCTAAAAGTATTGAGCGTCAGCCTATTGCTACTCCCTTAAGTCAACAACCAATTGCTACAAGTTACGTCCGTCAGGGTAAGGGCGAACCTCTCTTACTACTGCATGGCTTTGATAGTTCGGTACTGGAGTTTCGCACTCTCCTACCCTTACTGGCTGCGCATAATCAAACATGGGCAGTTGATTTGTTAGGATTTGGATTTACTGAAAGATTGCCTGGTATTTCATATAATCCAGAGGCAATTAAAACTCATCTTTATTACTTTTGGAAAACTCTAATTAACCAGCCAGTAATGCTAGTAGGTGCTTCGATGGGAGGCGCAACAGCAATTGATTTTACTCTTTCTTACCCTGAAGCTGTTAAACAATTAGTATTGATTAATAGTGTCGGCTTTAGTGGAGATTTTCCGCTTGGTAAGTTTTTGTTTCCTCCTCTCGATTACTTAGCAGTAGAATATTGGCGACAACGCAAACTCCAAACACTGTATCTGGGGGAAACGTTTGGAAACTTAAAATCGGGCGATATAGAAGCAATTCGCTGTGCAGTATTGCATTTAGAAATGCCTAATTGGAATGAAGCAATGATAAGCTTTACTAAAAGTGGTGGCTACAGCGATTTAGTTAATAAGATTGATCAAATTGACAAGCCGACGCTGATTTTGTGGGGAGAAGTTGACAATACTTTTGATCGCGGCGATGCTGTGAAGTTTAACAAAGCGATCGCGCGATCGCAACTGATTTGGTTGAAAAATTGCGGTCACGTTCCTCACCTCGAACAACCGCAAGCTACCGCCTCACATATACTTGCTTTCTTTTAATTACTTGTTTGCTTTTCGTTGCGATTAAGTAAACAAACGATTGCACCTCCTATCAACAATAAAGGTGTCAACCCATCGCCCCAACGCACGTACAAAGTTTTACTTTGCCGTCGATAAATTGTGTCGGCGTGTAATTCGTAAGTATTATGTCCCGATATCCATACAGTTCTGCCGTGAGGATCGACAATTGCTGAATATCCGGTATTAGTGGCGCGAACTCCCCATCGATCTATTTCAATTGCCCGCATCACGTCTTGAGCGTGATGTTGGGCTGGCATAGCGGCGCTATAGTGGGCATCATTGGAAGGGCTTAGGATAAACTGCCCTCCTTGCTCTGCTTGATATCGAAACTGTTCGGGAAAAGCAGAACCATAGCAGATTACAACAATAGCACGACCAAACGGCGTATCAAACACCTGGCTGGGCGCACCTGCAACTTGGTGTTCGTCAAGAGGTGACAGTCGCCCAATGATATCGCCTAAATATTGCTCAAAGGGAATGTATTCCCCAACAGGTACGAGCTTAACTTTGTTGTAGCGGCTGTAAACTTCACCTGTACCAGTAAGTGTAAATAGGCTATTTGTATAACTACGTCCCTCTTCTCCAAATGCTCCCAGCCAAGCAACAACCCCCTTTTCTTTCACGGCGGAGTAGAAAGAAGTTTGCGTCACATAGCTCCAGCGAAAAGGTAAAGCTCCTTCTGGAGTTAAAACTGCATCAACTCCTTGCTCTGCTAGAATTCTATAGCCCTCTGTGTAGCCTGCGATCGCCCGCCCAATGCCTTCGGGATAAAGCTTGATTTGGTTGGGGACGTTACCCTGAATAATCCCTACTTTTAAGGCTGTATCTGGGGGTTGAGCTAGGGGACGGCTGTATAAACCATATCCTAGTAGGTGCAAACCCACTAGAACACAGAAGCCCGTAGCCCGTAGCCCGTAGCCAGAATGCTTTAACCTAACTCCTGACTCCTGACTCCTGACTCCTGACTCGTTAAATTTAATCCAAGCTTCTGCAAATAAGGCGTTAACTAATACAATTGCAGCTGTGACTGTGTTGGAACCAGAGAGTTGACCTAGATGTAAAATTGGTAGATTGTAGGGACTTTGGGTATAAGCTAGGGACGACCACCACAAAGGCCCGGCACTCCACAGGCTTTCTAAACCACACCAAAGGGCTGTGCCAATCAAAACGCGGGCGAATCCATTTTGGATTTTGGATTTTGGAGCCACTGCGGTGGACGGGTTACCCGGCATAAAGCAAGTGGCGTGATTTTGGATTTTTGTTACATCTAATCCGCCCCAAGCTAAAATCGCTCTCATTCCCATTGCCCAAGCTACAACTAAGGCGGCTCCCCAAAGGGTGATGAATGTCCAACAGAAAAGGGCGATCGCGAGGCTATTTATCCAGGGTACTCCCATCCAGGTCATTGGGTGAATCCCAGTAATCCAGAATAGGGCAACACCGTGATAGCCAATGCCCCACACTAAAGGATATAGGGCTTCGCCCTTGCCGGAGGCTAGGATGAAGGATGTAGCTTGCCGTAGCGAAGGGGTAGGATGAAGTGATTTCTCCTTTTGACTTCTAACCACTAATACCCAGAGGGGAGCTAAGGCAATCCAGGCGAGAAACCATGCTCCCACTGGGGCGACGGTAAGCCCCATTAAGATACCACTACCTAAAGTTAGAAGTATGAAGTATGAAGTGTGAAGTGAAAAGGGTGGGGGTAGGGGGTTAGGGTAGATTTTTCCGATCCTCTGTTCCTTACTCTTACCCATGATTATCCTTACCCTTCCTTTCTTACCCATCCCGCCTTCATCCTAGCCTTCGGCAAGCCGCTTCGCGTCTACATCCTTCATCCTTCAGAAGATTCTTCCGCATCATTGACATCTGGAGGAACTAGTGCTACAGCAGCGATCGCATCATCTTCATCTAGACGTTGCACTCGTACCCCAGTTGCAGTTCTAGATTGAGGTGAAATTGCATTCGCGGCTTGACGAATAATAATGCCACGACTGGTGACGAGCATTAATTCATCATCCTCGTTTACAATCATCAAGGCTGCCAATTGGTCTTTAAATTTGCGATTCTGCTTGAATTTAGTCGCAATTTTACCCTTAGTCGCCCGATTGTATAACTTGAACTGGGAAACTGGTACTCGCTTACCATAACCGCTGGTCGTGACTATCATCACCCAAGGCCCCACACTACCATTAGTTAGTGCTTCTGCGAGATCTTCTGTTTCGCTTTCTAAGATTTCGGTTTCTTCAATCTCAACTTCGGTAGGATCGGCTTCCTCTGTGGGCAAAGTAGCTAAAACTGAACTTGGGAGAATATCCATGCCGATTAATTCATCCCCATTTTTAAGTTTCATGGCTCTTACACCCCTGGTGGCTCTACCCAGAGGGCGTAATTGTTCGTGGTTAGTTCTAAAATGAATCGCCATGCCAGAACGAGAGCCAATGATAATACTATCTTCAACTCGCGCTCGTCTTACCCATTTTAGCCGATCGCCTTCTTCTAGGGAAATTGCAATTAACCCATTCGCGCGAATACTACTGAAAGCCGATAACTCAGTTTTCTTGATGTAACCGCCTTGAGTCAGCATTACCAGATATTCATCACTGCTAAATTCGCTTACTGGTACGACAGAAGTGATTTTCTCTTCTTTGGGGATGGGCAGCATTTGCACGATTGGCACACCGCGACTGGTGCGTGATGCTGCGGGAATTTGATATGCTCTGAGGCAATAAACTACACCGCGCTGGCTGAAAAATAACACGCTGTCATGATCGCAACAAGTCAAGAAATGCTCAACGCCGTCATCTTCTTTCATCCGCGTGCCTGATTTACCCCTGGTAGCACGACTTTGCGCTTCAAAAGTATTGAGCGGCATTCGTTTAATATACCCCTGCTCGGTCAACAAAATCACCGATTTTTCATTGGCGATCAAGTCAATATCATCAAACTCGTTTTCTAATAGTTCAATGACTGTGCGTCGCGGCGTAGCATGGGTAGTCTTGAGTTGGGTTACTTCAGTTTCAATAATTTCCAGAATGCGATCGCGTCTTGCCAAGATATCTTTCAAATCTGCGATCTGCGTCTGTAATTCGTCGTGTTCCGAGCGAATTTTATCTGCTTCCAGGGCTGTTAGTCGCCGCAGTTGCATTTGCAAAATTGCATCTGCTTGTGCATCTGATAGCCCGTATGACTCCATCAATCCTTGACGGGCTGTAGGTGTATCAGGTGCATTGCGAATCATGGCAATGATCGCATCCAAGTTTAACAGTGCAATCAATAATCCTTGCAGGATGTGATCCCGTTCTTCTGCTTTGCGCAGTTCGTATTGAGTCCGGCGAGTAATTGCTTCGACTCGGAAGTCCAGAAACACACTTAAAAACTGCTTCAGGGTCAATAACTGGGGTACTTCATTTACCAGCGCCAGCATATTCGCCCCAAAGTTTGCCTGAAGTGGTGTTTGCTTGTAGAGGTTGTTGAGGACAACACGCGGATAGGCATCGCGCTTGAGTTCAATCACAACCCGCATCCCATCGCGATCGCTTTCATCCCGAATATCGGCAATTCCCTCTAACCGCTTTTCGTTCACCATTTCAGCGATCTTCTCAATCAACGCCGCCTTATTTGTCTGATAAGGCAACTCTGTGATGATAATCGCTTCTCGTTCTGGTCGTCCCCGTTGTTCGATCGTTTCAATTTCAGCTACACCGCGCATAGTAATCGAACCGCGACCAGTGGTATAAGCTTCTCGAATTCCACTTGTCCCCAAAATTAGCGCCCCCGTCGGAAAGTCGGGGCCGGGGATATACTGCATTAGCTGGGTATCAGTAATTTCTGGGTTGTGAATCAGCGCTACCAAGCCATCAATCAACTCTCCCAAATTGTGAGGGGGAATGTTCGTTGCCATCCCCACAGCAATTCCCGACGAGCCGTTGAGCAATAACTGCGGAATTCTGGCAGGTAAAACGATTGGTTCTTGCTGGGAACCATCGAAGTTATCAATAAAGTCTACAGTTTCAGATTCAATGTCGCGTAGCAGAGAATTTTCAGTTAATGCCTGCAAACGACACTCGGTATAACGCATTGCCGCTGGGGGATCGTTATCCACCGAACCGAAGTTACCATGCCCTGCAATTAAAGGCGATCGCATGGAAAAATCCTGCGCCATCCGCACCAAGGCATCATACACTGCGGTGTCACCGTGAGGGTGATATTTACCCAACACTTCCCCCACTACACGCGCGCACTTCCTAAACGGGCGGTCTGCCGTCAATCCCAACTCATGCATGGCGTAGAGAATACGACGATGCACGGGTTTCAGACCATCCCTGGCATCTGGTAGCGCCCGCCCCACAATCACGCTCATGGCGTATTCCAGGTAAGACCGCGACATTTCGTTCCGCAGATCGGTAGGGATTATGGTCATAATATCTCAAAAAACTCCAAAAATGTTAATTTCCGGCAGCTAAACCCCAAAAACTTGTAATTAATTCTGTTTATCTGCCAAAAAGCCCTAAATTATATCAAAATTCTATCACATTTTGCTATTGATTTGTCATTGCTCATTTGTCATTTGTCACTCACCACTCACCACTCGCCACTCCTTCGTCGCCCCTAATTTAAGCCTCAAGATAGTGTGTAGCTTCCCACAGCCACATTTAAGCTGAGCCATATAGATTTAGGGAAGCAGTAATGACTAACAGTGAAATTCCAAGTCAAGCGGAAAAGCAAAATCCAGACAGCGATCCGTCAGAGCTAGACCCAGAGGTACTTGACAAAATCAAACACCCTCGCTCAATCCACGACCAAATGAAGGATCTCAGTCCAGAAGAAATTAAGGGCAATCAAGCTGTATCACCGGAAATGTTGGATGAACCAAGCGACGAAATGACTGGATTTACGCGAGACTAGTAGGGATACAATTTTCTTGCAGTGTCCCACCAAACTGAAATATGTTGCCAGTCATCTATTCGGATGAGTTTCTGGAACACAAAACTGGGAGAACGCATCCAGAAAAACCAGAACGCCTAAGCGCGATCGCCGCCGCCCTCTCTTCTACAAGTTTTGCCGATCAACTCGAATGGCGACCGCCCACCCCAGTAGAAGCAACTAGAGTTATCGCTGCCCTCGAACGAGTTCACTCACCCAAACACATCCAAACTGTCCGAGAACTCGCCCAAACAGGCGGCGGTTATTTAGATTTAGATACCCCAGTTTCACCTCGCAGTTATGATGTTGCCCTGCTAGCTGTAAGTGCTTGGCTGGATGGAGTCGATTCGGTGTTATCATCCGAAAACCCAGCTTTTGTGCTAGCGCGTCCACCTGGACATCATGCCGAAAGCAACTGCGGTATGGGTTTTTGTCTATTTTCCAACGCCGCGATCGCAGCCTACTACGCCCTGGAAAAACCAGGAATTGATCGCGTTGCTATTCTCGACTGGGACGTACATCACGGTAACGGTACTCAGGAGATCGTCGAAAATCATCCCCAAATTGCCTACTGTTCCCTACATCAGTCTCCTTGCTACCCAGGTACTGGAAAAGCATCAGAACGCGGGGTATATAACAACGTCCTGAATTTACCACTTCGTCCCAATAGCGCGATCACCCAATATCAGCCTATATTTGAAACCCAAGTAATACCATTTTTAACTAACTTTCAACCAAATCTGTTGATAGTTAGTGCTGGCTATGATGCCAATGCAGCCGATCCCCTCGCTCAAATGCTTCTGCAACCGCAAGATTATGGTTTATTTTCTGAATATTGTCTTAAACTAACTCGCAGGATTGTTTTTGGTTTAGAAGGGGGTTACAATTTATCGGCGCTATCTCAATCAGTTGTGGAAACAATTGAAAGATGCCTGGTTTAATAGAGGCAAGTAAAAACAATTGCGGTGTTGCAATTTTACTGTTGCGAAATGCGCATTCGATTCCTACCCGTGCGATCGCAGGGATAGGATCTTGAGATAAAGTAAAATCCAGTAGATTCTCGGTGGAACTTCCATGTCAGGGTGTGGAGAAATAATAAAGACTACCGCATCAACTTGGACTAAGCAGACTAAACGATTATGACAGACTACATTTTTTTTGATGCCGCTGTGCGAATGCTTGTAAACGCCTATTTGGTTTCAACAATACTGCTACTAGCAGCTTCTGCCATCGGGTTAGCAGTAATCGAAATGATTGAGAAAACTGACAACCACTTGCCTAAATCTAAGTGGTTCGTGTAACAAGAGACGTGCTACAGCGCGTCTCTTTATTTTATCCCACCAACAAAGCACAACGGTTGATTTAGACTCACAATCAGCGTCTAACTCACCCAACGCCTGCAAGTCAAAACTCAAGCATTTGGGCATTCAAAAGTCAATTTTGATCGGCAACCTGGCTGCACCTCTAAATGCAATGTGTATGGTGCGCTATAGGCGTAAGTATCCATTGTTCATAAGTTTACAATAATTTGGTAGCTCCCCAGGCGTATCCTACGCAAACAACTCCTGGGAATGAAACTTGTATATATGCTGATGAGTCAAGAGTAGACAGCATCAAGTTCAGTAATTTCGACAAAAATCAATTCTTGTCGAAACTGTAGCATTTTTTACATAAACTATCGGCAGAAAGCTCTAGTTTAAAATTTCCTAGAAACGAGAGGCGATCGCACACAAGTGGGTTTTTCTCATAGCGGTTCTCAATTGCATAAAATACGTAATCCTAGACCTAACCCCTAGCCACTTCCCTTTAAGGGAAGGAGGATAATGGCTCCTCTCTCCACCCCGTTTTAGGGGGGAGTCCATACGTTCCCTCCCCTTTCAAGGGAGGGTTAGGGAGAGGTAGAGAGGGGTTAGGGGAGAGGTCAAAATGCAATCGCATTGAAGTGCAAACCGCTATCATCAAACCTCTTGCCTACTCTTATTCTTTCATAGCTCTAGTAATGTAAGTTGAGTAAAAACGAGGGATGACTAGATAAACAAAAAACAGTTTGCATCATCCTTGAGATATATTTGTGTCCTCCTGTGGGTATACTTAGCAAAACTGAGTTTGTGTTAGCTCCTTTGCAAGGAGTTTAGGCAAACTCCTTGCGGCTGTCGTTTACTTGACTTCCAGAGGAACCCAAATGATCGCTAAGAACCCTTTACAGCTAGAAACAGAAATAGAAAGAATTGCTAGGGCAATGATGACCCGTAATAGTGAAATCGGGAAAGATATAATTAGCTATTTGAAGAAAAATGCTTCAATCGAAGAATTAGCTGGTTTAATGCTCATTAGTATCGAGCGCGTGATCTGGTTTGACACCGACTCAGTTTTCTGGACTTTGGAATATCTAATTCCAAGCGATGTCATGCAGGAGATGAAAAAAATTACCACCTTCGCGCTCTACCAGCAGTTAATTTATAAGAAACTTGTACCTGGAGAAGATTTTAGTGTTGATGCTAATGGCAAATTGTTACTGAATAACAATGCTAAAACAGTCGTGTTGTGTAGCTAATACATCTAAAATCAAAAAAACGTAAGTCGTAATCTATCTCCAATTACGACTTACAACTTACGACTTACGACTTATTCTATATGCCTTGTCGTGCTACTCTGACACAGCTAACTCAAGTTCTAGCAGCTTCACCAATCAATTTGTCTGACGCTGTAGCATCAACTTATAAAGGCATTACAACTGACACCCGTAGCTTAAAGCCGGGTGAAGTGTTTGTGGCTTTAAGGGGTGAAAAGTTCGACGGACATGAGTTTGTCGCACAAGCGATCGCATCTGGGGCGATCGCTGCTATTGTCGATCTTCAATACCAAGATCGTGCATTACCTCTGTTGCAAGTACAAGACACTCTCCACGCTTACCAACAAATAGCTAGTTGGTGGCGACAGCAGTTAAAGATTCCTGTTATTGGTGTCACTGGTTCTGTGGGTAAAACCACTACCAAGGAGTTAATCGCCGCAGTTTTGGGGACACAAGGCAATGTTCTCAAAACTCACGCCAATTACAACAATGAAATCGGTGTGCCGAAAACATTGTTGGAACTGGAACCAACCCATGACTTCGCTGTCATTGAAATGGCGATGCGGGCAAAGGGTGAGATTGCTTTATTAACTCAACTAGTGCGTCCAACTGTGGGTGTCATTACTAATGTGGGAACGGCGCATATTGAGCGATTGGGTTCAGAAGATGCGATCGCACGAGCTAAATGTGAGTTACTCGCTGAAATGCCATCAAATAGCGTTGCTATTCTCAACTATGACAATCCCCGTTTAATTGCAACAGCAAAGACAGTATGGCAGGGGCAAACTCTAACTTATGGTTTACAAGGAGGAGATTTACACGGCGAACTAATCGATGCTCAAACTATTCGAGTCGAAGGCCTAAAGCTACCTTTACCCTTGCCAGGACAACATAATGCCTCTAACTTTTTGGCAGCATTAGCAGTAGCAAAGGTATTACAGATCGATTGGTCGTCTTTAGCAGCTGGACTAGAGGTGAATTTGCCATCTGGGCGATCGCAGCGGTACGAATTAGCAAATGATGTGATATTGTTAGATGAAACTTATAATGCTGCACCAGAAGCTATGGTGGCTTCATTGCAGTTGTTGGCTCAAACACCAGGAAAGCGACATATTGCCGTTCTGGGTGCAATGAAAGAATTAGGTTCGCGATCGCAGGAATTACATCAGCAAGTGGGAGCAATGGTAGGGCAGTTGAATTTAGATGCCTTGCTGATTTTAGTTGATGGGGAAGATGCAAAAGCGATCGCTAAAAGTGCAGAAGGGATACCATCAGAGTGCTTTACAACACACCAGGCATTATTAAAGCGGTTGCTGGAAGTTGTGAAAGAAGGCGATCGTATACTATTTAAAGCTGCCCATTCGGTAGGATTAGACCAAGTTGTAAGTCAGTTTCGTGCTAGTTATTCTCACTCTTAGTCGAGAGAATACACTATCATGCTGTACAAATTTAATTTATCTGCTGATTACTTTCAGTTTTATCTTCAGGACGAACAATCTAACGGGGACTTGTCGCACAGTTGGACAGAACAAGCACTTTCTAATATGTTAGCAATTGCCCCTGGCGTTGTTGGAGTTGCTACGGTTCGTAACATGGACGTACCTGTTGAAGTAGAAGTTCTAGATTCCCAACCCGATAACAATTTTGAAGCGTGGAATCATGTTACAGAGACTAGCCTTGCTGTGCCTTCAAGGCAAATCGTTATTGCTGGTTGCACTGACTATTTTCCTGATGCCGCAAGGATAACAGTTGAGCCGGGAACTTATAGAGTTAGAGTATATTATGGTGGCTTAGATAGTGTTGATGTGTGGAAATTAGATGGTGATGACCATTACAAAGTAGTACTTTGGTTAAATGCAGATATAGCAGAAACGAAAGTTTTAAAAAGGTGGAAAGCTGCTTAAAATTAACTTATTACTCCCATCCCACCTGAAGAATTATTATTTAAGGAACCGCCAATATGTGCGTGTAGCGCTGCGTTTAGACGCATAGACGCTTAGGCTTCTCGCCGAGTAGAACGCCAAGAGGTTTAAGAGGATGTTTGAAAAGTCGGGTAGATAGTAAAAAAGCTCACTCAGTGTAAGCTGCGAATAGTAAAGAGACACAGCACCAAGTGAGCGACATGAGTAAAGCATATCCCAGTAACCTGACCCGCGCCCAATATGAATTTC
>DATNQH010000147.1:0-3876 GCA_036704105.1 Leptolyngbyaceae cyanobacterium
GAAGGTGCTGAATTAGGACATTGACTAATTTGAGGCGATCGCTCTTGGAAATTTTGCGGCGAAAAGAGCGATCGCGCTTCTCGATCTTGCTTTGTGGTGAAGGGAGGCGTTAATATTGACGGAAGAAGCTGCTTATCAATATTTCGCGCCTGGGCCTCCATTCGTTGTGGGGGTTTTGGCATTTTTGGCTCCTGATTTGATAATCAGTAGCCGCCATACTTATTTGCTTTTCAGCCAAAACTTGCTAGCGTAACAGTAGGTTTTTTGTTTGGTGGCCCTTGCGGGCTAGAGTGAGAAACTTTGAGCGGAGCGGGGCTTTTGTGCTAGCAAGCTTTTGGTGAAAAACTCAAGTACAGCGGGCTACTAAACTTTTCTTATTGCGGACTTGTTAACTTTTTAGCTTGGTATATCAAGCATTTCAGATATCTCCTTTAATTGGTTTATCTCTTCATTAGTGATGCGGAGGTTCAACAGCTTAGGGTACTTCCATAAGCAGAACCCTTAACAGATACTTGACCTGTTAAGGGTTCCATCTTTAAAAGGTATTCACGTACAGCCAAGCGGATAAGTGTACACCGCTTGAATCCGTGTACCTTTGAAAATTTGTTTAGTTTTTCTATATCTTTTGCGTCAAACCGTGTAACGACATGATGACTTAGTGGAATATCTCCGATTTTGGCTGGCATAGCTTTGACTACACAATCACTAGAAATATGCAAAAGATTAGCATCTTGAGCAACGCTATGAATACTTTGCTTTCCCGCTTGCGACCTCTTAGGTGTAGTTCTGAACCAGCCAGGGCTTCCCTCCAAAAACACCAATGCTTTCTTTGAGATGCGGCAGAACTGTTTCGCTTATCATGCTTGCTTTCTTTGAGATAGCCAGATCTCACAAGAAAGCTCGAGTCAACTCTACTGGCATGGGGCATATCGCGTCTGCTATCGTATCACAACTATCTATTTTTCTGCCATATTAAACGCAAATACATTGGCTCGGAGCCAGTGCGTCGATTTGCTTAGAAAAGTTAGCTTACTTGAAGCCGCCCCTCCTGCAAGCGTTCCTGAATTTGGGCGATCGCTTCTCTAATGGCAAGGATGGCAAGGTGAAGGGGTTAACACTTGAAGGGTTAATCACAACTGCTCCCATTCCTCTCGACCAATCCCGGCTTGCTGCAAAATCCTTGCTAGTAATCCTTTACTAATGTCGCTTCTATGAGGGTTTGGAATCGTGAGAGTAATATCTCCTTTCTTCATATGTTGGTGCTTCCCGCGCGAGGTAGGGCCGCTAAACCCTAACTCTCGTAGATATTCAATCAAATCCCTACGCTTAATTGGCCCCAAAGGCGGCATTATGCCACCTCTTGTTTTGAAGAATTTAAGTCAATTCCATTAATGACTGGTAACAACAGGCGATCGCCTATCCTTACTAAAATCCAATCTTCTAGCACTGATTGCAGCTCGTTCCTACAATCCTCTAGTTTTTCTTCATTAGCCCACACACCTTGGCATTCTGGGATTTTCCCAACATAAGTGCCATCCTCCTCTAATATTTCGTATTTAGCTCGATGCATGGCAGCTCGAATGTATTCAGTAAGCATGGCTTTATTCCTCATAAGTGAGTAGCAGAAGGATTAAGCATCGAAGTTCACTCCGAAATCCATGCCCAGCACTTCTTCAATTTTTCGGAGTGTCGTTTCTGGTAAGACATCGTTTTCTTCACGCTCAATTCGATACCAATTAGCGCGAGTCATATCAGCAGCCCTTGCTAGTTCCTCTACCGACCTTGGATCTCGCTCCCTAGCTTCTTTTATCCTTGCCCCAATATCAGGAGCATTTATTCTTGTCACTCGTTCTATTTGCACGTCCATAGACATGACAGATCTTGATCGCATTTTCTCACTCTCTTAACCTTACGTAAATTGTAGAGTGAAACTTGACATATTGTCAAGTCAGAGGATACAATACAAATATAGAGAAAGCACTCCCACCGACCAAAGTTGAAGTGCTTCTCTACTCGAAAACTCGATAAAAGGAATTATACCAGTGCCATCTTTATTTTTCAGCAAAGCAGCTGCATTACGCATTCTTCAAGCGCAAGGCATCGCTGCCAAGCAGGTTGAGTCAATCAGAATCTTCAAAGGCTCTATTCAAATCACCTACCTAACCAAGAACGGGCGCTGCTCGACATTTCTAAGCAAGAAATCCTTCTACCGCGATTTCGTCCTCTTCCGTCAGTTGGGAGCTAGAAGCTGCACGGTTCAGCGCTGGGGTGCTGGAAGCTATCAAAACCGTTATGAAATATTCAGCGGCGCGAGCGAAAAGATTTACACTGTCGAGTTATCAGCCGGAATCGCGATGTGTGGATGCCGTGATTACGACGAGCAGCAGCGGCAATTAGGCAGAGCTAAGCCAGGTTGCAAGCATATCATGGCTTTGATGTCCCAGTTAGGACACGCCAGCCTACAAAATTACAGAGATGCTGTAGCAGCGAAAGCATCAATGAAGCGCTGCTCAATCTGCGGTGGCAGTGGCGCAATTCATGATAGAGATGATTATCCACTTGAGCGCTGCTACCACTGTAAAGGCTTGGGATACGAGAAGGTAGTGGACTTATCAGAAAGAGCCTTGCTTGAGTTAGTAGCTTCATCGCCTGCTGTCACTGCTGCCAAAACACAAGTAGATCCCTTCGGTGGATTCAACTTCTAAATAACTTCATCCCGTTCAGCCAAATTTGGCTGAACGGCAGGGAGAATCATTTTTCGCCTTGTGGGTAGCTGGTCAAATCCTCTCCTCAATCAATCTTCAAAACATCAAAAATATGCCACGTCACAAGTATTTCGCTGACAAGACCAGTGTTTTCTCAACCGATGCGCTCATTGTCCCCGAAACTGCCATGAATCTGCGGAATGACTGCAAAGAAGGAAAGTGGTTTCTGGGTGAAACAGAGTATGGTAGCAAGTTGAAATTTATCTGCCTCAAATTTAGCCGTCGCATTGCCACAACTGAATATGGAGCGATCGCACCTGGAACACCTCTAGGTCAGTTGTGGTTCTGCCCTGTCGCAGCTGGTGAAAGTCCCAATGGTCAACCGCTACCTACCAATGTGGTTTACTACACGCTGGTCAAAAACTCATCCAGCGGTAAATCAGGCTCCCTGATTAACTTCGGACAGAAGGCAGTGTTAGCCCAAAGCCAAGGCTACGACTACCGTGAGGTGGTTTGGAGTGCAGCATTCAAAAAGAAATCAGCCACCATCGATGGCGAGGCTGTCTCCTACTACGTGCTTGATTTTGAGTATGCCGAACCGGATGAAGCGGCACTCAAAAGAGTAGACCAAGCGGTTGCAGTGTTGGAGTCGCAGGAAGATTTGCAGAAGCTGTTCGACCCGTCACTAGAGGCAGCGACTCGATGTGTAGACGGATTGAAGCCGGAAGCGATCGCGCAGTTGGTTGAAAACCTACGAGCTAATCGAGCCGTATTGCCAGCAGCTTAGGTATCCGATATCGAGTAAAAACCAGTCCTCGCTGCGCTTCGAGGTGCAAGCCTGGACTGGTGAAGAGCATGATTACACACGAGGTTAACATCATGATTCACAATTCAAGCCGTCGCCGTTTCTTGTTTGGGTGCTTGCTTATCGGCTACTTCAACTGGATTTGGGTGCATTCTCGCGCACGGGACTACAGCTGCTCAAAGGGCAGACCTAACCTTAGAACCTTGGACTTGGGAAGATATCGCAGTTTATCCCACACTTTGCTGACGCATAATCAGTAATTCTGCCCTCTGCTGTGTCAAAACACAACCGTTTAAAACAGTTCTGCTGCTCATGTGTTACCTCCAAGCGAAGTTTTATATTGGATTGCCGAGGAATTTATGGATA
>DATNQH010000148.1:0-4898 GCA_036704105.1 Leptolyngbyaceae cyanobacterium
GCTGCTTTAGATGGAATCTGAATTTTTTGGAAATTTCCCCCAGGCGAGGATGCTATTAAAGAAGTTTTATAAATATTATTACCCCGCGCATCCTGTAACACAAATTCTTTGGGTACTTTGCCCAGTTCATTAGGAACATAAAACCAAAATGAGGGAGCGATAGCAGTTGTTAGTCCACCTACAGACTCCCAGGTAGTTAAAACAGTATCTTCTCCTGGTTTATCCCTGACCGTAGTAACAGGCACTATAGCAGCCAGTGGTTTTTCTGTCGCCGGACAGCCACCTCGGTTCGCTCCTCCACGCTGTCGTCCTGCTGGTCTTCTGGCATGGTTCGTTTGTGGTGCAACAAAGCGGATTCTTGTATTTACTGGTGGTTTAGAGGTTGTATTAGAAGTACGCTCAACCGTAATTATCTCCTTGTTGTCACTATGATTTTTTTGCGTAAACTGTGATGGTCGATCGGGCTTTACAAACAGTGGATTAGATGATGCCTTTAGATTTAAAGTAACAACAAAAATTAAATTAGTAAAAATACTTAAGGCAACCAACATTTTCGACTTAGACATTATGTAAAATTAGTCAAGTGATTGAGCTAAATTTAGTATGTGGGTATCAATTACTTCAGCTTACCGTAGAAATTACTGAGCGTGAATGACTTATGAATTTATTTTTAACTATTTGCTGCGACTAAAAATCAGATAGTTACACGCTATACCAGTAACGGCTAATGCCATAGCTGGCGGTACTAACGGAACCCAGCAACCACTATTTGACAATAAAACCAAACTAGCCCCATACAAACATAAACCAGCGGCAGCAATTGCTAAAACGAAGTACAAAAGTGATTTAAATCGCAGGGCTATTAGTCCACCAAGCAAAGACCAACCAAAAACCCAGATAACTTCATTACTTGCTGACAAAACCCATATTAGAGGGCGACGATCTAAAGTGGCACTAAGAATTTGGCTCACCATTTGCGCTTGAACTAGTAAACCTGAAACTTGCCCATCTGGAGATTGGCTCTTATATGGTATAGACCAAAAATCTGGGTAGCTGTTAGCTACCGTGCCAATTAAGATCGCGCGATCTTTGATCGCATTAGGGTGAATTTGTTTTTTCAAAACTTGTGTGAGCGTAACTTTGTCAGCAATGTTTTCAGGTGAACGTAACGAACGATAGTTGAGCATAATTTGATAGCCTCCGTCATCCAGGTGAGGGTAGCCACCCCAACGAGAATTTATGCGAGGAAACAATGTACTCCCTAGGTGTAAAGTTTCATCGGCTGTTGGTTTGGGGAAGATCTCTTGTGCTGCCAAATAATACAAAGCTACCATTGTGCTGAAAGCATAGGGTGTAGCACAGGGAGAAGCAGGTTCTGCTGTGGCTGTTACTAAATGTCGGCGCAGAATTCCGTCTTTATCGGTAAGAAAATCGCTAAATCCTAAACGATCTAATGATACCTCTGGTGGAGGTGCAACACCTTTAGGGTCAGATGTCTCGTCACTAGCTTTGCATACACTAATGAAGCGATCGCTCTGCCGCAGCCTAGACGCTAAACGCGGATACTTCGGATCGACCGGAAAATCACGATAGAGATCTAAACCAATAACTCGTGGTTTGAATTGCTCAAGTTGCTGCAACAGTTTTTCTAAAGCTAGATCTGACAGAGATCCTCTTCTTCCTTTCTGTTCTGGTAAATTGAAATCCGGCTCATCTACAGTTACTATCAATAGGCGTGAGTCTGGTGGTTCTTGAGGGCGCAACCGCATCTGTTGGTCAAATGCTTGCAGTTCCAAAAATTGAAGCACTCCAAAGTATCGTACTCCCATCAGTAGTGATGTTACCGCCGCACTAATAAATAAAATATTTAATAAGTAACGCCCAACCAAAGTAGTAGCGCGAGTGTGTCTACTAGTGTCGGCTTCGTGCCACCTAAATGGCACTTGAACCGGATTCTGAAAAATCACTGGCAACCAGCTAGCACAAGGAAATTCTGCCTCTAACCCCTGTAGTTTTTCTCGTGCTAATCGCACAGCTAGATGAAATGATTCACCACTGGAAAAGTATTGAAGAAAATACTTTAAAAATTCTTGTGCTACTTTATCTGGTACAGGCTCTCGCATCACAATCATCTGAGGAATATTCACTTCAGCTAGATCCCGTGCTATTCCCAGACCATCGCAAGAATTAAAAATCGCTAGCTTCAAACCATTTTGTATGGCTTTTAGTAAACCATACTTAAGCTGCTCAATTGTTAAAACTTCTTCATTTCGATTTAAATAAATTCTGCCACCACTACCATCTGTCTGGCTGATACTATGTCCGGCAAAAAATAGAATATCCCAGCCTTGACTCCACAGCTGTTCGGTTAATTTTTGTAAACCTGGTTCTACAAGAAAGCAAACTTCTGCATTAGGTAAACTTTCAAGCGTTGCCCGATCTGAACGAACGTCAATTCCTTCAGTATTACCTAAAATTGCTAAAATCCTCACCTTACTAGTAGCACTAGATGTAACTGTTGTTAACTGATAATCCGGCGCACTTAGGGCAATTTCTGCATGGGGATAATCATCACTAATTAATTTCCATAGCTGCCAGGGTAGCTGTTGTACTTGCCACGATTCCGTTTCAATAATTAGTAAAATTTCATCGGTTTGGCTCAAATTCTGTTGCAATCGGTCTCGAATCTTTTGCCATTTTTCATGCTTAGAGTTTAGCCATTTGTTAAATTCAAAGCATAGCTGTGTACTTAGCTGTCGGCAAGAAAGCTGAGTTATTTGTACATCTACAAATTTCATTCGCGCCGTCGCGTCTATTTGTTGACGGTATGAATCCTGCCACTGGGGGAATAATTGTATTAGGTTGTCTGCTGGAGGTAGCTGACCTGCAACCTGAAGTGTTTCCCGCTCCCAACTGGGCGATGATTCTAAAATCCGCAAATTAGCATTCATTCCTTGCTCATAACTTCCAGTTAGTGTCAAAATTACTTTTTTCTTCATCGTTTTACTTTTTCTTATACTAAAAAGTTTTGAGTCAGGCTAGCGTCATCAAAAGTAACTTTGGCACTAAATTGCTCTCCCACTGAAGCAAAGAATTCTAATTGTATGCAGTTATCTTCTGCTCTTGAAATAGTATCCTTACTAATTGTCCCACTTGGATCGGAAACAATTAGTCCTACTCCTTGTGGAAGAATACCTCTACCTCTATTTGGTTTTACTTGGACTAAAATATTCCTTTCTTTATCTGTTATTGGTCTTACCGTAACAATTAGAGCCAGCGGATGCTGATAAATTTGTATCCCCAAATCTATCAGCCTACCAGCACTAATACTGCCTGTTGAATTAAATTTATCTACTAGAAATGGTTCACCACTTCTTACAGTACTTAGCCCCCTGGCAGATTGATTACTAAATAATACTTTAGTTGGTTGCCAACCAGATGTAAAATTATTCTTAAACCACTGCTCCAATTCTACTTGCATTTTTGTTTGCCTAATTTGGTTGAGATGTTCTAGTAAGCCAGAGATAGAGGATAACTGATTAAGGGGTAATTGTTCTATTAGTGCAGTCTTAGTAAATCCGACTAACAAACCGCTTGAAAGCGAGTCGTTCAACTGTACTGTTACATAGCCTATCCGTTCTGCCCAAACTTCTGGTGGAATTTGAACAAACCGCTCTGGAGCTAAGACGGGGCGGCATTCTAATTTGCCAATATTAGGAATTTCTAAATCCGCAATGTCCATTAAGGTTTGCGAGACTAAATCCCAACTATCACTGACTGACCAATCTGGCTCAATTCCCATACATTTCAAATAGGTCGTAACTGCATGAACAGCTAAAGTATTAAGATAAACCTGTTGAGCTTTGACCGATTGTGTTTGCTGTTTAGCAAATTTTTCTGCCAGTTGATGTGCCGTGTATCCCAAAGGTACTGGGAAGGACGTATTGAATTGTAATTGCATAAGTAAGTGCCTTTACTAACGTAAATATTCTTGAAACTTCTGGCTATATTTTTTTATACATTTTTGATAGAAATTACTTAAAGTTGAAACTCCAATTTGTAAGTCTTGAGAAATATCCGACCACTTTTGTCCTGAAAGTCTTCGCCGCAATAATTCTTGGAAATTCGCCGTAGCGTTATTCTCTATGTGTGATTGCTGAAAAATTCCTTCTGGATCTAGCTCGACACATTCTTTAATTTTTTGGGATAATAGAATTGAGTTATCCGTTAATATAATCTCAGAAGATAACCGAGCTAAATTTTTCACTCTTTTATAGTAATACTTACTAAATTGACTATATGCTTCTGGGTAAAATCTCCGCCGTAACAACATATTAAGCCAAGCCATTACCCTGCCTAATTTAGCATCGTATCTATCAAGCTCTTGGCAAACATAAAGCCACAAATTCTGTAAAGCCTCGTCATAAACTTCAGGGTAAAACTGCTCAGCTCTGGGATACCAAAGCTGTCTTGAGCGCAAAACTGTTTTGATCAAAGCCTCTAAAGCTTGCTGCCGACGCTGACTTAGAGATGGGTTTTCTTGAGCTAACTTTACTAACATTTGAAGTTGTGCTTCTAGATTTTCGGCATAGGAATCGTTCGTCTCAAAATCCGCCATGTTCCTCCTATGCTGCGTGAGTGTGAAATTAGAGCGCTGTACTACAACGTGCGCGAAGCATCAGCACGGGGAGCGATCGCGCGGGTCTGACCCGGTTAAAAGCACAGTTTTCGCCAGAAATAAAAATTCCTACCTAGATCTCAAATTTATTCGAGTCGTTTTACGCCTAACTACCTTTTTCTTCATATAAGTTAACATTTTAGGCAGTTTTGTTAACTTTTGTAACAAAATCTCTGGTTTGAAGTAAAACGAAGGCTTTTTTTCAGATATTGCTTAGAGG
>DATNQH010000149.1:0-6071 GCA_036704105.1 Leptolyngbyaceae cyanobacterium
GCATCCCGGCAATTGTCAATAGTACGGTAGGATCTTCAGGCACAAGCGAGGCACTGGGGAGAACTTGATGTCCTCTTTGAGCATAAAAATCAAGGAATGTTTGCCGAACTTCGTTACCGCTGAGATACTGCATATGAACTATAGAATGCTGAATGATGAATGATGAATGATGAATGTTATTTTTTTTAGCATTCAGCATTTAGCATTCATCATTTTTATATATTCTTGCATTTTGATTGAAGTTGTAGCTACTTCACTCCCAGCTATTGATCGAGATCTAGCTGGGGTGGCATGAGAAGTCGCACGCGCGATCGGTACAATTAGGGACTGAATAAGTACACTTGCTCAGTTTTACTATGGCGCTCAAACTTACAGTTCCGAATATTGCTTGCAACGATTGTGCAGAAACGATTACCGAAGCCATCCGCACAATGGAACCGGATGCCAAGGTGGATGTAGATGTACAAGGTAAGACAGTTACGGTAGAATCAGCCGCTTCTGAAGAGACAATCAAACAGTCAATCGTTGCTGCTGGATACAAGATTGAAGGTTATCAAGGATGAAGGATGTACGCGCAGCGTTCCCGTTCCCCGAAGGGGTTGCCGTACGCGCAGCGTTGCCCCCGCGCTTGCTAGGGTAGGGTAAAGGCTAAAGGTTGAACGTTGAACGTTGAAGGTAATCAGTTATCACCGTTTACTGAAAACTATTAACCGCTTCGCACTTTCTCTTTCACACTTTCTCTGGAAAGACGCGATATATCGCGTCTCTACACATTTTATACAACATCTGCGCGCCTGCGGCAACGCTACGCTTACACGCTTTCTCCGTACAGACGTAGCACTGCTACGTCTGTACTCACACTTGATCATTCATCATTCACCACTATTTATCCGCTTTCACCCGCCAGTGGTATGACTATTTACTTTGCTTCGTGATAAACATCTGGCAGAGCAAGGAAAGGAATAGTTATGCAACTAACAGACAAGGTAGCACTGGTGACGGGTGCAGGTTCGGGTATTGGTAAGGCAGCAGCAGAGTTAATGGCGAAAGAAGGTGCAAAAGTCGCTCTGCTGGGAAGATCTGAGGATGAATTGCAAAAAACCCTAGCTCAGATCGAAGCTAATGGGGGTGCAGCAATTTCCCTTCTTGCTGATATTTCCCAACCGGAACAAATGCAGCAAGCAACTCAAAAAACTTTTGACAAGTGGGGACGTTTGGATATTGTCTTCGCTAATGCTGGTATTAATGGTGTTTGGGCATCTTTGGAGGAATTAGCACCTGAAGAGTGGAACAAAACTATAAACATCAATCTCACAGGCACGTTTTTGACGGTTAAGTATGCTGTACCCTACTTGAAACGTCAAGGTGGCTCTGTAATTATTACCTCGTCGGTGAATGGTACACGCGTTTTTAGCAACACTGGTGCAACTGCTTATTCTTGTACCAAAGCAGCTCAAGTTGCCTTCACTAAAATGGTTGCCCTAGAGTTGGCAGAACATGGCATTCGTGTCAATGTTATTTGTCCAGGTGCAATTGACACAAATATTGATGAAAATACTGAACGGCGGAATTTGGAGGAAATTCAAGAACCTGTTGAGTTTCCCGAAGGCAAAATCCCTTTGACAGATGGTAAGCCAGGAACATCAGAACAAGTGGCGCAATTAGTGCTGTTCCTCGCCTCAAATGCTTCTAGCCACATTACTGGAACTGAAATGTGGATTGATGGTGGGGAATCTTTACTCAAGGCATAAGTAGAGATGGAGGTAGATCGCGTCTTTGCTTTTTGTGATTTGCATAGAGGCGCGATCGCTATCTTAAGCAGGGGGGCGCACTTGACAAAAGTTGCATAGTAACTACTTTTTCTTTGCAAAGCGCCTTTGAGCTATAACCTTCTAAATATCGCTCCCAAGCACCAGCCTAGGAGCGAAAATAAGTAGTACTAGAGTTTAGTACCGCATTCAGGGCAGAAGTTGTTGTTTGAGGTGTTTTTAGCACCGCAGTTGCTGCAATACGTAGTTTCTACGGCTTTTTCTTCCCTGATCTGTTTTGGTAAACCGATCATTTGAGAGTTGCTCTTGCCTGGGGCTACCATTGGGTAACAGTTCTCGTCTTTGGTAACGCGAACCTCAACCAAAACGGGGCCATTATGAGCTAGCATTTGGGCGATCGCACCTGATAATTCATCCCGACTGCGAATTACCATGCCCTTGATGCCATAGGCTTGTGCCAGCAACTCAAAATCTGGCATTGCTGGTTCCATGTTCGAGGATGAATAACGTTCCCCATAGAAAGCCTGCTGCCACTGGCGCACCATTCCCTGCCAGCCATTAT
The DNA here is from genome assembly GCA_036704105.1 of Leptolyngbyaceae cyanobacterium. Lineage (GTDB taxonomy): Bacteria > Cyanobacteriota > Cyanobacteriia > Cyanobacteriales > Chroococcidiopsidaceae > Chroococcidiopsis. The sequence goes on from DATNQH010000149.1 coordinate 2,332, forward strand.
TGAGTACTAGAATCTTGACATTGATGCCATAATGTGCTAATGTCCCTAGTTCCTGTAGATTCATTTGGAAACTAGCATCGCCGCTGATACAGATAACTTCCTCATTCGGCAGCGCTACCTTTGCACCCATTGCCGCAGGTAAGCCGTAACCCATTGTGCCTAATCCCGCACTGGAAATCCAACGACGCGGCCCGTTCTTCAAGAATTGTGCCGACCACATTTGATGCTGACCTACATCGGTGGTGTAGTATGCTTGGGGTGCTTGGCGACTCAGTTCGACGATCGCTTCTTGTGGTGAAATACTATCGGCATGATGAGGCACAGCCAAAGGATAGTCTTCACGCCAACGGCTAATTCTATTTAGCCACTCTTGCGTTTGGTTGGGAGCAGATCCACCTTTTTCGTCACACCGATGCAGCAATTCAATCAAAACTTGACGCACATCGCCGACAATTGGCACTTCTGGAGTGCGGTTTTTGCCAACCTCAGCCGGATCAATATCGATGTGAATGACTTTGGCACGGGACGCAAATTCGTCTAACTTACCTGTGACGCGATCATCAAATCTTGCCCCGACGGCAATTAGCAAGTCGCACTCACTGACGGCAAAGTTAGCATAAGCTGTGCCGTGCATTCCCAACATTCCCAAAGCCAAGGGATGGTTTTCATCAAACGCGCCCTTACCCATCAACGTGGTGGTGACGGGGATGTTGAATAACTCTGCTAGCTGCTGAATTTCTGCATGAGCGCTAGAAGCGATCGCACCTCCACCCACATAAAGCAGAGGACGGCGACTTTCTGCCAGCAACTGCACTGCTTGAGCAAATTGGCGAGGATTGCCTTTAACTGTGGGACGATATCCCGGTAACTTCACCGTTCCCGGTTCCACTGGGATGTAGTCAAATTCTTCTAAACCAACATCTTTTGGTACATCAATCAACACTGGCCCTGGTCGCCCCGTGCTGGCAATGTAAAATGCTTCTGCTACGATCCGCGCCATATCTTCGGGTTCGCGCACTACATAGGAATGCTTGACAATCGGCAGCGTAATGCCATAAATATCAGTTTCCTGAAACGCATCAGTCCCAATTGCTTTACGTGCCACTTGCCCGGTAACAATTACCATTGGGATCGAATCCATGTGAGCCGTAGCAATTCCCGTTACCAAATTAGTTGCACCAGGCCCAGAAGTGGCGAAGCAGACACCCACCTTACCAGTGGCACGAGCATAACCGTCAGCCGCATGAGCTGCGCCTTGTTCGTGTCTTACTAGAATATGCTGAATTCCGCCTGCGGCTTCTGCGCGATATAGTTCATCGTATAGGGGTAAAATCGCCCCACCAGGATAGCCAAAAATATGCTCGACTCCATGCCGCCTGAGACTGTCAATTAGAGCAAAACCGCCAGTTGCACGTCTCGGTGACACTATTGGCGAACCTGAAACTTCTGAATTGATTTTGGCAGAGTGTTTTAACGAAGTACTTTGGGTACGCGATGCACGCACGGCAAACCTCACGCAGTTGGCTAGTTTTACAGGGGAATCTTTTTGTATTTTAAATTGCTTTTTTAATTAATATTTTATTTTATTGTGATTTTTTGGGCATTTTTTCCCCGTAAAACAGTTTTAACAGTTGAAAGTCATAGTTTGATAACTTTATAACTTTCTCATGTCTTCGCTTCTTTCCAGGCAGGTTTATTAGACGTAATGTATTACAGAGACGTAATGTATTACAGAGACGTAATGTATTACGTCTCTACATTAAATGACATCCCGTAAAACGCGGCGGGTATTTTGCCATGCCCACACACCAACGACGGCGACTATAACACTCATGCTAACTAGAACGCTGCGCAAGCCGATCGCATCGGTAAGGGGACCAGCAATTGCTAAAGGCGCACTCAAGGCGATGTTGACAGCATTGTTTTGAAATCCAAAAACTTTGCCGTGCATCTCTGGCGGGGTTTGCTGTTGAATCAAGGTTTGCATTGGTACGCCGATCAGTGACGCTCCTGCACCTAATAAAGCACTTAGTAATAAACCCAGCCAAAGTTTGTTGACGAAGGTAAACACGCCAAGGACAAATGCCATACTCAAAAACCCAATTAAGGGTAAGGGTTTATTGTGGAAGCGATCGCCGCCATGTCCTAAAATTGCGGCTCCAAATACCATCCCAACCCCAGCAGCGGCTAACAAAAAGCCAAATTGCGTAGATTTCAGCCCAATCTCTGTTGCTAAGTCAATTGTTAGCACTGTTAATGCGGCAAAGACTGAGTACAAAATTGTGATTTGTACCATTGCATTCGACACCAGACGGTTTCGCCGCAGATAAAGCAATCCTGACTTTAAGTCATGCCAAGGATTAATTTTAGCTAGTTGAGCAGCATCCAACTTCGGTTCTTTAATCGGGATTAACTGCATCAGCAGCGCACCTAAAAGGTATAATCCACCTACGACAGTTTCTTCACCATATTTGTCACTCCACGTTCTGGCTATGCTCAACATTGGCTCTCCGACGGCAAAGCCAATAATTAATGCTCCCATCATCGTGGTAGTAAACAGTGCATTAGCTGCCATCAAATTGTTTTTTCTCACCAAAAGTGGGATAACAGCTTGTTCGGCTGGAGCGAAAAACTGCGTCACTGTCGAGATCACAAACGTCAAGAACAACAGAATAACGAATTCTCTTGGCAACCAGGGAATTGCTAGCGTCAGCAAGGCGCGAATCAGATCTGAGACAACCAGAACTTGTTTTTTGCTATAGCGATCTACGAAAATACCGCCCGCTGAACCAAACAGAATTGCAGGTAGCGTAAAAGTCAGCATCAGCGTTGAGCGCATGGAGTTTTCCATCCCCTCAGCCGTTTGGTACTTGGAAAGCAGAGAAATCAGCAAAACGAAAAAGATTTTATCTGCAACCTGTGACAAAATTTGTCCAATCCACAGGATGAGGAAAGGACCGTTTTTCAGTAAAGCTCGAAATCCGCTACCAGTAGATGGTGGTTCTGTGGGAAACATCGCAAAATTATAAATTATGAATTATGAATGATGAATTTAGCATTCAGCATTCAGCACTCAAGTTTGGGCGTAACGTTTTAAAAGCATAATCAAAAACTCAGCAGCAGTCATGCGCTTTTGGGATTGTAATTTTTCTTCGTTTAAGCCAAGCCACCATCCTGTTACTGTTTGAGGCGATCGCCACAGTGTCAAATGCTCTACTGCTGGATCGGCATAAAAACTATCTTGTCCGCTACCAAGCATTGATGAAGTCCAATGAGTGAAAAAATCGTGACTGAGACGATGAAGCCCAAAGTCTCCCATTAGCGGCACTCCCCAGCCGTCGATCGCGATCAAAGCTTTCACTTTGCCACCCAAAAGCTGCCAACCCCAAGCAGCGCCAATTGCTCCCACCACACCCGCACTGAAGCCTATGAATACTACTGGTGCTGCAGTTGCTGGGTTGCCTTGATGCGATCGCAGAAAGTTTAATATGTGAAATGCAGATAAAGTCAAATAGGGATCTGGTGCTGAGAAAATCAGTAGATTCTTTAGGTTATTCAAGTTTGAGTCGCGATCTAAACTTGATTTTAAACTTGCCAAAAGCTCTTGGGTGAAGCCATACTCGTGAATTCCCGGACAAATAAGGACTTTCATCAGTTTAATTTTGAAAGTTTTAAGAAGAGTTTCAGTGTTCCTACTGTAGTTACTTCTGCCCTAGTAACACGAAACTTTGAAGAATACA
>DATNQH010000150.1:0-7605 GCA_036704105.1 Leptolyngbyaceae cyanobacterium
GGGCTGCGATCGCTTAGTTGTTCGATGCGATTTTTAGCAACATTAGCACTACCACCAACTTGTTTGCCCCAGCCAAAAAGCTTCTGTGGCAAAGACAATTTAGAGATTTGCTCCCCAACAGTATTTTTTACCTCAGAGGCAGTGGGTAACTCTGTTTGCTGCAAGCTTGGGGTGAGTTGACGGCGTAATTGTAGCGTTTGTGTGACTGACCAACCGAGTAACGCCACACCAGCTACTTGACCGAGCAAAAGCCCGCCAGTAATCCTTCCTGCACACACCCATAAGATTAAGGCGTAGAACAGCCCCACCCCACTCCAATAAAAGTCATTCTTGCGATGGATTTCTGGGAAAAAGAAAGCGGCTAAGTATATGCCAAGGCTGCCAAGAGCAACAGCTAACGCTAGGATGTATGCCAGCATTTTGTAGGTACTCCTTAATGCGTTTTTCTGACTAGCTATGTTTCCATTTTGCTCGATCGGTGTTGATCTAAATACAAAGTGACATCCTCCCGACGCTAACCACATTCGCGGTATAGCGCAGAATCACCCAACATCACTGCTGGGCATTACTCCCCTGCGCCACTTATCTAGGCTCATCACCCCCGACAGTACGACTTGAGAGTCAATTTCTTGCTTTTCCAGAGTCCCTGGATACGTTTCTATACCTCGATTACACAGTTCTTGAGCCGAAGCAACGTCTCTATCTATTTTGTAAAGACATTCAGGGCATGAGTGCCACCTGTCGCTCAACTCTTTTCTAACCTCGATACGACAGTTTGGACAAGTTTGACTAGTTCCTCTGTGGTCAACTTCGGCAACAAACTTGCCTCGCTGCCAACCCACGTATTTAAGTATGGATCTGAATTGTCCAAATGCCGCATCAATTGTATGCTTGCCCAAAAAACCTTTTGCCATGATCCGAAAATCTATATCCTCAACGAATATAGAATCAGCCATGTCACATAATTTATGGGCAAGCTTAAACTGGTAATCTTTGCGTTTGAAAGCGATGTGATTGTGTTGTTTTTCTACTCTTTTTCTTGCTTTTTCGTAGTTCGATGATCGCTTTACTTTTTTTGACAGTCTGCGTTGTAGCACTAAGAGCCGACGATGCTCTGCCAGTAAAAATTTACGTGATCGTTCTACAAAACCATCGCTGGTTGCCAAGTAGTTGAATAATCCTACATCCACACCAATAAAATGACCGTGAGGTAGAGGTTGCGGCAAGACTACATTTTTGAAAATCGAAACAATCGCAAACCACCCCATCGCCTTTTTGACTATCCTGATTTGCTTGACAATAAAGCCTTCCGGTATGGGCCTGTGCAAGTTTATTTGCACTTTCCCTAATTTAGGTAAGCTGACTTGCCAGCCTGTAATTGGGTTAGTTTTGAACTGAGGAAAAAGTATAGACTTCATCTGCCCGTACTTTTTAAACCTCGGAAACCCATACCCACGTTTTTGAAAGAAATCCCAAGCATCGTGCAGTCTTCTAATATTGGTTTGCAACACTTGAGAAGGCACTGCGGCCAGACGAGGAAATAGTTTCTTAGCTTTGGGAAGATTGTTTTGTTGCTGATGATATCCAGGGAAAGGATACTCAGCAGGCATAATATATTCTGACTCCAGACTACACCTATCTATCGGACATTTTCTCGAAGCTATCCAGTCCTTCAGTTCCCGCAGGGCATAGTTATAGGATAACCGACAAGTCTCTAGCCACTCGTTGAGAGCGATCGCTTGAGAAGCGTTTGGATAAATTCGATAGGTGTAGTTTAGTGCCAGCATGAAAGGACTTTACCATAAGTCTATGCTAGCGGTAAACTGTTGGTAGTAAAATTCGACTTGCAAGCGAATTGAAGTTAAAAAAGATTTAGCACTACTTAACGGTCATTTGTCATTTGTCATTTGTCATTTGTTTTAAATTCCGACTTGCTACTTGCGACTTACCGAGCGCCGATTACTTATTAGGTAGAGAACTGCCATAGTTAAAATTCTAGGGAATATTGCAGGCTAATTGTCCTACCGGGGGAGGCAGTAAAGCTGTCGTTGGTGCGGGTGCGTAGCAGCTGGGATACTGGCGTAAAGTATTGATTATCGAGCAGGTTTTGAATGCCTAGGCGCAACGTGCCATCACCCAACTTGATACTGCTAATCAAGTCTAGGGTAACGTAGTCACCAACACCTCTAAAATCTACGCCGTCCTCTAAAGCGCGATCGCGATTACCTGAATACAATAGTTGCAAACGATTCTGCCATCCCGGCGCTGTTTCATTTTCCACATAAGCAGTTAGTTTGAGCGGGTTAATTCGGAAGCCATTTAAAGCTTGATACTCGCCGTTGCCATCCACATCATTTTCGCCTTCAACATAGCTAAGTGTAGATCCAATACTCCAGCGATCAGACACTTGCAGATCGAGTGCTGCTTCCAAGCCATAAACTCTTTCTGGCGCTCGAATTATCTCTAAGGTATTGCGATCAAAGGTTGTTCCCAAATCGGATTCGTTATAGAACGCAGCTAGAGATGCTTGCACTGTATCCCATTCTCCCCGCACTCCAATTTCATAGCTATCAACTTTTTGGGCTTCAGGATTTAATGCAGTTGTAGAAAGCCCAGCCGGAGCTTCACGAAGAACCAAACCCACATCTGCCACAGAAAAGCCTTGAGCGAAATCAGCAAACACACTTACTGTGTCTGTCAATTTATACACTGCGCCAACGTTGAATAGAGTAGCATCATAATCCAATTCGCCACCTTCAATCCTTCTGCCAGCCAGAGTAGTAAAGTTATCTACTTCTACATTGATTTGTTCTTGGCGTACTCCTCCCCGTAACACTAATTGCTCAATTGGCTGCCATCGCAATTGACCAAATAAACCCAAATTAGTTTGCTTTAGGGGTGGAACCCAAGGGCGGTCATCGATTTGGTTAAAATCTAAACCTCCACTACGGTCATAAGCTCCTCGGTCGAAAATGGCTACTGGTTGCACCACATCCTCATTAGAGTAATCTAGTCCCGATAGCAAGGACAATTGATCGGCGACGATAGGGGTATCGATTTCTAACCGCGCACCGTACCTTTGCGATTCTACCCGCGATTGGAAGACATCGAACCCTTCTAAGGTTCTGCGGTTGAATTGCCTACCATCAAAAGGAAAGAAGCGGGTGAAATAGTCTCGATAGTAAACTTGAGCGTGGATGCGGCTATTAAAGAATGCGTTGGCATGGGTGTAGTCGAAATTGACAAAGGTATTAGTAGTTTGCGATTGATCCTCTAGTTGCAAGCCTCTGCGCGTCGTTGCTTTCTGGGAACCAGGGGGAAGCGCATTCACTGCAGGATCGGTGACAAAATCAGTATTTTGATTTGTATTTAGGTGGCTGATGGTCAGTTGCAGCCGCTGATCGTCGTCCAAATCCCAGCCAACTTTACCGAATAAATTGATCGTATCTGTGTCGGCTAAGCTGCCTTGGCTACTTAAGAGATCGGGGGGAATGCGATCGCCCTCAGCATCAAACAAGCTACCAATCGATTCAAACGAGGCACTAAAAAGATAGTCGGCAATATCTTCCTTGCCAGAAACATTTATGTTAATATTGCCCCCTAAACTGTCGTCCAGGGGATCGAACGCTCCCGTCAAGCCAGTATCGATCCTGTAACGAGGCCCGCCTTCCTCGCCTTGACGAGTAATGATGTTAATGATTCCTCCGGTGGCTCCATCGCCATAAAGTGCGGTCGGGCCGCGCAGCACTTCAACACGGTCAATTACGCTGGGATCGACGTTTCTGAGATTACGCGCAGCATTACGATTGGTCGATTGTGGCACTCCATCGATCAACACCAGAGGATTGCGACCCCGGAGATTTTGCCCAAATTCGCTTAAACTCTGATTTGCAGGCCCTAAGCCAGGAACTGTTCTACCCAAAATTTCCCCTAAATCGCGGACTACCCCAGTTTGCTTTTGAATTTGTTCCTCACCCACGACGGTAACTGAACGAGATACATCAGCCTGGGATTCCTCTGTGCGAGTTGCGGTAACAACTACATCAATTTCCTCTTCTTCTGGCGCACCTTCTGGCTCGGTTTCACTCGCCTCTGCATCAGCGGATATTTCTCCTGTCTCTGAGTCAGTTTCACTCGCCTCTGCATCAGGAGATATTTCTGCTGTCGTGTCAGCAGAAGCAATATTTACACCTAAGCCTTGCTCTGTTGCAACTACTTCTCCTTTGGGGGCAGTAGACTTGCCTGCAATTGTCACTAGAATGCTAGTAGCATTTGCGTTAGTGACAGTAACTGTGGCAATTTCTTCAGTGGGATTGTCTTGACGATATGTATTGCCTTGAGGTAGGCGCAGTTGGGCATTAGGAATCACAAATGTCAAGCTATTGCCAGTTATTTTCGTTATGATTTGCTCAGGCCTGCTGGTTACTCCTGGCAAAATGACTTCAATGCCGCTGTCTGTTGATTTTAACTCAATGGTACTTACTAACGCGATTTGCGCCCACGCGGGTTGAGCCGCTACTACAGATACAGATATGGCTCCTGCCAACCAAAAGCCGCCGAAGTGTTGCAATTGTCGCACTAAAGTCTCCTCACATCCAAACTTGGGTGAAATACGTTCAGCTATCTTGCTGGGGTTATTATTTAGAGTAATTATCAATAATCGCAGAATTTAAATGAGACTTTGTTTCAAAAATCTTATGTATAATTTTTTTCTGAAAACTAATGCTAATGATTAGCATTAACTAGTTGAGTATTGTTGCCAAAATCATCTAAACTAGAAAAATTTGTCTGAGAAGGATTAAAGTGCGATCACAACTTTTAGCAGAATTAAGTCTGAAAAAACTGATATACAGATTTTTGGTAAAAACCGAGCTAAAACTGATGTAGTAAACCTGTGACAAATGTCACTGATTTTGTAGGAGTCAGGAGTCATAATTGCAGAAGTCGGAAGTCGTCCGAGGAAGTTAGAAGTTAGAAGAAGTTTTGAACTCTAGATTCTGGACTGTTTCTGGATGAAAAACGTGCTTCTTAATCTCTTTTTTACTGGAGAAACAAAGTCTTTCGAGCTACCCTGAAGGGGAATCGACCCTTGCTGTATAGTGCAGAGTTAGCGAAGAATCTTATGGGACAGCAAAGCTTCGGTGTAATTGGTTTAGCAGTTATGGGTGAAAACCTTGCTCTGAACGTCGAGCGCAATGGTTTCCCTGTCGCAGTTTACAATCGCACCCCAGAAAAAACCGATGCCTTTATGGCTGAGCGAGCGCCGGGCAAGAACGTTAAAGCAACCTATTCGCTAGAGGATTTTGTCAATGCTCTAGAGCGCCCCCGCAAGATTTTGATCATGGTCAAAGCTGGAGCGCCAGTAGATGCAGTAATTAACCAACTCAAGCCCCTGCTGAATGAGGGTGACATCATTATTGATGGTGGTAATTCGTTGTTTGACGATACTGCTCGTCGCACCCGCGAATTAGAACCTGCTGGCTTCCGGTTTATCGGCATGGGTGTCAGTGGTGGTGAAGAAGGAGCGCTGAATGGCCCGTCACTGATGCCAGGAGGTACGAAAAGCTCTTATGAATACTTGGAGCCAATTCTTACTAAGATTGCAGCTCAGGTAGAAGACGGGCCTTGTGTCACCTACATTGGCCCTGGTGGTGCAGGTCACTACGTCAAGATGGTACACAATGGCATTGAGTATGGCGATATGCAGCTAATTGCTGAAGCCTACGATTTGCTGAGGAACGGTTTAGGGCTTGACCACAATCAGCTGCACGAAATTTTTGCCGAATGGAACACCACCGACGAACTCAATTCGTTTTTGATTGAGATTACGGCAGATATCTTTACTTACATCGATCCCGATACAAATCAGCCTCTGGTCGATAAAATTCTCGATGCTGCTGGACAGAAGGGTACGGGACGCTGGACAGTCCAAAGTGCCTTGGAATTGGGGGTGTGTATTCCAACAATCATCGCGGCGGTTAATGCCCGAATTATGTCTGCTTTCAAAAAAGAGCGGGTTGCTGCATCCCAAATTCTTACAGGCCCCACAGGAACCTATGAGGGAGACAGCAAAGCTTTTATCAACATGGTTCGGGATGCCCTCTATTGCTCGAAAATATGCTCCTACGCTCAGGGAATGGCGTTGCTGGCTACAGCATCAAAAGAGTATTGCTACGATCTCAACTTGAGTGAAATGGCGCGAATTTGGAAAGGTGGATGCATTATTCGAGCTGGCTTTTTGGGTAAGATTCAGTCTGCTTTCATTCAAAATCCAAATCTGCCAAACTTGTTGTTAGCTCCTGAGTTTAAGCAGACAATTTTAGATCGGCAGACCGCTTGGCGGGAAGTGTTGGCAGCTGCTGCGAAGTTGGGTATACCAGTACCAGCGTTTAGTGCGTCGTTGGATTATTTTGATAGCTATCGGCGCGATCGCTTGCCCCAAAACCTCACCCAAGCTCAGCGCGACTACTTCGGCGCTCACACCTACGAGCGGATCGACAAAGAAGGATTTTTCCACACCGAGTGGACGCAGATCTCAGAGGAGTCTGTGCAAACTTCTACCCCCGAACCATTACAAGCCGAACAGCCCACCATGCCGCAACCTACTACGACACCGTAGAAAGGATGAAGGGTGTAGGTGTAGAGACGTAGCACTGCTACGTCTCTACATAGTATGAAGTGTGAAGTATAAAACTTTATCTTTATCATTGATCCTGAGTAGCCCTCATCCTACCCCTTCGGGATCGCGCTTGCTACATACTTCATCCTTCATCGTTGCTGCCTTCAGCAATTTCTTCCCAGTGACGGATGAGTTCGGCAACAGACCAAGAAGAGGCGATCGCTCCTTGTGGTGCATGAGGGGGATCGCCATCAAAAATCTCGGAAATTGAACCAAGACAAGCTTGTTGCTGGAAATGGTAAAGCAGCGGTTGCCAATCAAAAGGAACGGGTTGTGATGGATGAAAGCGTTTCCAACCGCGGATAAACGCTCCAATTAACCAACTCCAAACTGTACCTTGGTGATAGGCGCGATCGCGGTGTTGCGGCGCTCCGGCATATTTGCCAATATATTGTGAGTCAGCAGGCTCGAGGCTGCGCAGTCCATAGGGAGTGAGCAGGACGCTTACGGCTAGCTGAAGTATTTGTTGTCCTTGGGTGGCAGGAAAGGCACAGTGATGCAGCGACAGAGCTAAAACAGCGTTAGGGCGAATTTGGCTATTCGGGCGATCATCAAGCTCAATCGTATCGTATAAATAACCAATAGTTGGATTCCAAAACTTTTGCAGCGATACTTTTACTTGTTGCGCCTGTTGAGCATAGCGCCGCGCTTGATTACACAGACGCTCGGAATTAGATCCTTCGTTCTGGCTCAAACGTTCTGCCCAATTACTAGCCCAACATAAAACTGAGTACCACAGCGCATTAATTTCCACTGGCTTACCCAGCCTAGGGGTGACGGGTTGCTCCTCGATCGCTGCGTCCATCCAAGTTAACGCTACATTAGGAGCATTCCAGCTCACCAGTTGATCGGCAGCATCAACTTGAATCTTATATTTAGTTCCAGTGATAAAGGCTTTGTAGATTTGCTGCACGGTGGGGTATTGC
>DATNQH010000151.1:0-2607 GCA_036704105.1 Leptolyngbyaceae cyanobacterium
CTTCTCCTCGCTTGTTGCTACATCTGGTTTCCGAAGATAGTGGGATAGGCTCATCAAAGTCAAGGAATTGAACCGACGTGTAAGATAGGGTCAGTAATGACATCGGAACGAAGGAACCGTTAAAAACATGGGAATCCATCAACTGGAAACTTGTGAACAGGCGGATTAAAAACCTGAGACGGAGAATTTATCGAGCAACCCAGAACGGTCAGTGGAACAGGGTTCGTAGCCTTATGAAGCTGATGATACGAAGCTACTCCAACCTACTCTTGTCTGTGCGAATAGTAACCCAAGAAAACCAAGGGAGAAAAACGGCTGGCATCGACGGTCAGACGGCAACCATCCCGGCAGACAGGGTGAAAATTACCAAACAAATGAAGGAACTCTCCCTATGGAAAGCTCACCCTGCCAGAAGGGTATACATTCCGAAATCAAATGGAAAACAAAGACCACTAGGGATTCCAACAGTTAAAAATCGCATAGCTCAAGCAGTAGTCAAGAATGCACTGGAGCCTAGTTGGGAAGCCCGAATGGAGGCTAGTAGCTACGGTCAGTAGATCAAAAAACTCGGAAGAACGTAGCGACTTAAGCGGTTAAATAGAACTTTTGTACTACTAAGAGCGAAGTAAACGAGAGTTTTATATAATAAATCCTTATCTTTATACTCAAAATAAAGATTAAGGAGAATAATCATAAAAGTTGATTAATTTAACTCAGCAGTTAGCCCTCACCGATGAAGAAACTTTAAACGAAGTAGTAGATTGTTTAGCCAAATATATTCCTTTGAATGCCAAAGGAACCTGTGAGCCAAAAGCTTTATTCCAAATAGTGTTGAGAGCAGCTACAACCCACGACACAATTGAAAATACAGCTACACAGTTAAAATCAGTTACAACAAGTAATAATATCCGGTATCATTTAGGGAAAATTAATAATTTTGTTGATTTAGAAAAACAATTAAATCAGGCTCTAAAAAGTCAAATCCCTAAAGGGTTAAAGAAGAAACAACAATCTTTAGCCATTGATTTTAATTTAATTCCTTATTATGGAAAGCCTTCAGATGAAGAAACTCCGTTTATCTATCGCAGTCAGGCTAAGTCCGGAACTTGTTCTTTTTATGCTTATGCCACCCTGTATGTAATTAAAAAGGGGAAAAGAGTAACGCTTGCTATTAGAGGAGTGAGGCGGCTAGATCCCAAAGTTGCTACTATAACTTACCTACTTGCTGAACTATCAACATTAAATATAAAAGTTAAAAAGCTTTATTTAGACAGAGACTTTTTTAGTATTTCTGTTATTCGATGGTTACAAGCGCTCAGTATTCCTCTAATTTTACCAGCTATTAGGAGAGGAAAAAAAGGAGGAATCAAACAGTTCCTTAAAGGTAGAAAAGGCTATCAAACTACCTATACTATGTCAAAGGCAAAAGATGATGCCGTAACTCTAAACTTACAAATTATTTGTAAATATAGAAAAGGCAAGAGAAAGAAACGAGGCTTGGAATATTTTGTCTATGTTGTTCATCAGGTCAAGATTAGCCTGAATTATATCCACCAAGATTATCGAAAAAGGTTTGGGATTGAGAGCAGTTATCGGCTGAAAAACTTATGCCGTATAAGAACTACAACTAAAAAACCTACTCTGAGGTTGCTTTTTGTTGGTATTGCTTTTCTCCTTGTAAATATCTGGGTCAACTTCTTATGGAGAAGAATTAGTCGCTCTCGTAGAGGAGGACGGTTAATTTATAGAGAACTCTTTCCTCTGAAACAAATGTTAGCCTTTTTAAGACAAACTATAGACCGAATTTTTCAAGTAGTAGAAGTCATTTATCTGCCTTTAGAGTATGCTTCTAGTGCTTAATCTGCTATTCATAAGCTGAACTTATAAGCAACCTGGTAATTCGGACTTGGGTTGCTGCACTACATTCGGCTTTTTGATCTACTGAGAGTGGGATTGAGGTAACATACGAGTCAATTCGGGAATGGTGCCAAAAGTTTGGACAGCAATACGCTCTTCAGCTTCGGCGCAAACGTCCCTACATCTCGGATAAATGGCATCAAAGGTGAAGTAGTGGTCACGATTAAGAAACAGCAATACTATTTGTGGCGGGCAGTGGATGCTGAGGGAAATGTGCTGGATGTCCTACTACAACGGCATCGAGATCCAAAGGCGGCACGGTTCTTTGGCAAACTGTTGAAGAAATAAGGATTCGTGCCACGGGTGATTATCACCGATAAGTTAAAGAGCTATGCAGCAGCAAAGAAACAAGTCCTAAAGGGCGCGATCGCATCGACAGCACAAGGGCTTAAACAACATTTGCGAAAACTCTCATCAGCCAACATTCGTTGCGAGCGCGACGAATGCGGAAATTCAAATCACCAGGGCAAGCGCAACGATTTCTCTCCGCTTTTGGATTAATTCGATCCCACTTTCATCCGAAACAACACCAGCTCACTGCTCACCGCTATCGCCAACTCTGGCGCCAACGATTTTGTTGATTGGCGAGAAGTTGCTGGGCTCAAACCTGCCGCATAATCTCATGGAGCGCTACTTTCTTGGGATAAAAGTGCTTAATTTTGCCCCCGTTCCCTTAAGTTGACAATACCC
>DATNQH010000152.1:0-3602 GCA_036704105.1 Leptolyngbyaceae cyanobacterium
TACGGTCTTGTTCAATTTACGAGACCGTTCTTTTTTACCATCAAACTGCTCCTGTGCGGCTATTATTTTCTCCACCGATAGTTTATTGTCAATAAGCCCCCTAAGTCTCTCTATTTTTTCAAGAGGGTCTGCGGCTGGAACATATGAGCCTACCTTGCTTTCATCCTGCTTGTCGCCCCCTCAACCTCCCTCTAAAGAACTTCTTTGGTATTGCGATCTTGCTCAGGTGGACTGAAGAATTGCCCATCATTCCAATGAATCTATTCACGTTGGAAATTTTTGGTGGGTAATGGTTTGCTTTAACGGCACAAGTCAGCGGCAGCTAGTAATCTTTGCCATAACACCAAAGGCTTGATACCGTCTGCTGCACCAGGGAGCTAAGCTAAAGCACATTTAATTTGCACCCCTTGTGGGATTTGACAATCGTCAAATCTCCCCTTGCTCAAGAAAGCATCCCACGCTCAAGAAAGCTGCCATCACGATGCAACTTAAATGCACAATAGCTTATCTTTACTTCTGTCAATTTCATGAGAGTAAATTCTGTCACCCTTGCTAAGTAAGGATATTGGCAAAACTACTACGTTCTTAGGTAATCTGTTATGAATAAGAGCGCGAAAGCTATACATTTCATACATTTGCAAGTTTTGCTCAACTTTTTCTTTTTAAAGAGTGATAGAAGAGGGTTATGCGGCATTCGCTTGCCTCACCTATATGTAACACTCATATCAAGTGGTAAAAACTACTTCATGTAACGTCTTCTGGTACTCGTTATCTGCCAAATCGAGCATTTCTCCAAAGATAGGAGAGAAAGGGCGGTTTGTATCCATTGCCGTGTATTCTTCTAAGGAACTCCAATGTCCAAAATTAATGCATCGCCACCCATCAAAACTGCGGTGAGCATGAGTCGAAATCAGCCCTGCTTGTCCTGATACCATTTCAAGCGCCTGGCGAAATAACTCAATGAACCGCGGCTGATTGTCAGGTTGCTTCATTTTGAAAACCCCAAAGTTGATGAGTCCATTCATGTTCGGTGAGAGGTGTAACTCACTACCTTCAGGTTCTGCGGCAAAGATTTCAAAAAGATGAACATCTGGAACAGCAAAGTCTGCCAAAGCTTGACTAGCTACATAAGATTCT
Source organism: Leptolyngbyaceae cyanobacterium (assembly GCA_036704105.1). Lineage (GTDB taxonomy): Bacteria > Cyanobacteriota > Cyanobacteriia > Cyanobacteriales > Chroococcidiopsidaceae > Chroococcidiopsis. The sequence continues at coordinate 1,138 of DATNQH010000152.1, forward strand.
CGCTCCGCCCATTGGGCATAGCTTGTCACCCTCCGTCCATCACGGCTACGAAGAACTGTGCCAGAGGAAAACCCTGCATGGTGCTTGAGAGTAGACTCAATGTTTTGGATGGCACGTTCCACCAGGCTGGCTTGGCTGTCAGGCTCCACTGGAAATATGGCAAACTCAGCCACTAACTTATTAGCTTTATTAACGATAGGCATTTGAAACCTCAGAAAACTTCTATTTCTATGAAATATCCTGATCTACAAATAAGCTCTTGATTGCGTCCTCACTATTAACTTGAGTGGCACTACTTGTTTACCGTGTCAAAACAGCTCGGTAGCGCACTTTACCGCTACGAAAGCGATCAACAGCTTGATTCACGTCTTTCATATCAAAGTGTTCGCACATCGGCGCGACCCCATGAAGTGCGCAGAACTCTAACATGGCTGCGGTATCGCCAGGCGCACCCGCGCGACCACCACTGATTGATCGCTGGTCGTGAATAATTGGAAATGCAGTTAGTTTCAATTCACTTTCAGGTATACCCGCAATACACAGCCTACCTTCAGGAGCAAGTGCAGCAATATACTGATTCCAATCTACGTCCGCCGAGACAGTTGAGATGATAAAGTCAAATCGATTTGCAGCATGAGCAAGTTCATCAGTGCCGCTCGTGGCAATGAAATCATTAGCGCCCAATTGACGTGCTTCTTCTTCCTTGTTGTGGGAGGAACTGATAGCAGTCACATCAGTGCCAAACTTAGCCAGAAACTGAACTGCTAAATGCCCTAATCCACCTACACCTAGCACTGCCGTCTTCATACCTGGACGCACGCCATAATGTGTTATTGGTGTCCACACAGTTGTACCAGCACACATTAGCGGTCCGGCAACGGCGGGGTCTAAGTTTTCAGGAATGGGAACGGCAAAGTGCGACTGAACGCGGACATAATCCGCCCATCCACCATGCCGTCCGACAATAGTTTCCTCTTGATGAACCACGCACAGGTGTTCTTTGCCACGTCGGCAATAATGACACACTTGGCAAGATCCTGACTGCCAGCCAACTCCCACGCGCTGCCCGGCTTTGATAGTGTTAACTTGCTCTCCAACGGCTGTGACTTCACCGACTACTTCGTGTCCTGGTATAAGCGGATAAGTACTCATTTCCCAATCGTTGTCAATCATTCCCAAATCGCTGTGGCAGACACCGCAATACTGGACTCGAACCTCCACTTCTTGCGGATTTATTGGCTGTGCGTCATATTCAAACGGCACTAGCTCTGACTTGGGGGACATGACGGCATAAGCTTGCACTTTCATAAGTGTTTATTTCCCTTTTGAGTGGAATGGCAATAGTTAAGGTAATTTTAGGAGTGCAATCCCTTGTCCAATTTCCTGAGTGCTAGCTGTAGCTTGGGCTACTTTACCTTCGAGCTTCATTCATATTCTCCTTTTAAAATAGCTGGATTTTCGCGCTCAAGCTTCACAGAAAAAATTGATAATTGCTCAACTAGAGAGGAATTTAAACCAACAAAGGAGTATTGAAACAGCGACCAGTTAATTACTATTTACTACTTACTACTCGCTACTGAGCGGTCACTGTCGTTAACTTTACCAAATAATATCGAGAGTGTCACCTAGAAAAATGGTTAGGTTCTCCTACCCAGTAGGATACGGAATTTGATCTTTTTGAAAATACAATGGTAGTACTAAGAGGAAGCAATGAAACTTTCAATTGCATCCGCAACTTCCCTAGTAGTTTCTACCGATGGTAAGTGGCTTTTTGAACTCAACCTACGGAAGTGGAACCAGGCATGGTTTGTAGCAAAACTTTGTTGTGCTTCAAAGTAACTCAAGTCATCATCTTGCGCATAGAGGTTTTTTGCTTGCGTTGGCGAGTAAAGATTTAGCACTGTTGGAGCTGGCTTAAGCGTCTGGAGTACCCGCAAAGCGCTGCCAAATTCTTGATATGACTTGCCTATTTCTCTACCTGCTAGTGACCACATATCAAAATCGTAATTTGTCATAAACTCATAGAAGGGTTTGGCAAGGTTAGGATCGCCCAATGACCAAGCTGCAAATAGTGCATCTCGCGCACTTTGCCATTGTTCAGGCTGCTGCATTTTCTCCAAAGTCTCAAAAAAAATTGGTGGCGGCTCAATAATAATCCAGTCCAAAAAGATCATTTTAGATAGACGATGGATTGACCTACGCCTTAGTTCAACGGCGATCCACCCAGCATGAGCTACAGATACTGTGATAAATTCATTTATGCCAAGTGAATCTATCAGCTTGCTCACTTCACAAATAACATCTTCACTCCCGAAATTTCCTTCGGGTCGAGCTGATTCGTTATGTCCTAGCAGATCAGCATTGATAACTCTTCGCTTTTTACTAAGTAACTTCGTCAGGGGTGCAAATATACCCCGGTCTGCACACCAGCCTGGGAGCAAGAGCAAGGCGGGTTCGCCCCTTCC
>DATNQH010000153.1:0-4583 GCA_036704105.1 Leptolyngbyaceae cyanobacterium
CCTGGCGAAAAGAACCCACTATTCCATCAAACAACCCAGACTGTTTCAACCGTTCTGGCTCTCTTTGGTCTTTCAGATATCCTTACATTACTGGCTTTTTCAGCAATTGAACAGTGATTAGTCATAATGAGAATTGCTGAAGTCTGATAGTCTTCTACCACAGCCTGCTGGGGTAAATTTCTAGGTATTGAGTTCATAAAGCTTAGATGTAATTAACCGCTATGAATCAAATATCATCTTTCCTTGATACGTGAGATACGTGAAGCTATAAGTTACCCAAAACTATCTCTGGGGAGAATTTATCATCTTTATCGCTGACTACGCTTATCTACCTTATGAGGTATTTGACTTGAAATGTGTCTTAGTATGGATAATTCTGCCATTTGAGGGAAGCTAAATTGTTCCTAAAGCTAGCTCATGGTTTGTAGGGGGTTATTGGGCAAGCTATATGAACTTAATCAAGCTGCGACTTTTAGGTGACGGCAGGCGTAGTTATCGGCAGATAGTTAAATTTTCCACCGTTTCGCTCAACAAGGGAATTAAATTAGGTAATTGTCCTATCCGTGAAGGGTTTTAGAGCCAGTATGTTGTCCCGAATGTGAAAGTGAGGATGTGGTGAAGAATGGTTTGTCCAATAAAGGCTTTTTATCGTTACTTGTGCCGCGACGGGGATTGCCGTCGTCGCAGTTTCGTCCGGGACTACTCTTACCGGGGCTATCTGCCGAAAGCCAAACAGCAAATTGCAGATATGTCAGTTAATGGCAGTGGTATTCGGGATACATCTGGCAAATTGAAAATCAGTCCCACAACTGTGATTCAGGCATTAAAAAAACATCAACATCTAAAAGCTAGGCAGTTGACCGCGCTACTGAAGAAGTATTGGCATATGTATTGGGTAAGCGTGAAGATACGGCATTTTTACAATTAAAGACGTTATTGCAATCCTATGGTCTCTAGGATTTCTACACTGATAGTTGGGGCGCTTATGAACGTAATCTTTATAGCGACATTCACACAATTGGCAAACGCTATACTCAAAAAATTGAACGCTTTCCATCTAACCTATCTACTCGGATTAAACGCTGGCAGGGCAGACAAGTTGTTTCTCATGCGTCAGAGCTGATGCATGACACGATAGTTAGGCTATTCGTGAATCACTTTGAGTTGAGCTATCTTTCTTAACTGAACCGTATTGCCTTAACCCTTACTCAGTTAGACAAAAACCTTGCGATCGCTCTAAAGCAACAATTGAAACTAGTTGGAAGGATTTGGGGGTACACATATACCATTTACACTTAACTTCGCGCCATTCAAGTTAGACATAAATCAGACATAACTTAAACGTTATTAAGTGATTAATTTGTCAGTATAAAAAAGAAGTTTATAAAACTTCTTTGAATCTGCGTGTCTGTGAAGCAATTTAGCTTAACAGTACAATTTATTAAGAGAGAAGACTAGAGTGAGAATAACTAGACGAGAAGCCCTGAAGCTAGGAGCGCTTGCAGGGGGTTCTTTACTGCTGCCCATAACCTTTCAACGTCGTAGTCATGCAGGGACTGCTGGTAGTCCTCAACCAACTCCTTTTCAAATTCAACTTCCGATTCCGCCAGTGCTTAGTCCCGTGCGGAGTGATGCGACTACAGATTACTACGAGATTACGATGAAGAAAGCTCAGGTTAATATTTTGCCTGGACTAACAACAGAAATCTGGGGCTATAACGGCATCGCTCCAGGCCCCACAATTAAGCAGCAAATGGGGCGACAATCGGTTGTCCGCTTTATTAATAATAGTGTAGGGGTACCAACATCAGTTCACTTACATGGGATGGCAGCTCTACCCCAATATGATGGCTATGCTGAAGATTTGACTGCTCCTGGTTATTATAAGGATTACGTTTATCCTAACAACCGTGCCGCCTCCTTGTGGTATCACGACCACGCAATTCACCGTACTGCACGCAACGTTTACATGGGTCTGGCTGGAATGTACATCGTTCAAGATGACATTGAGCTAGGTCTGCCTCTACCTAAAGATCAGTATGATGTGCCACTGATTATCCAAGATAAGCAATTTAGAACTAATGGCGCTTTAGTATTCGACGACCAAGGTGAGAAAAGTCAGTTTGGTGATGTCATTTTGGTTAACGGTGCGCCGTGGCCCCGGATGGAAGTAGCTGCTCGCAAGTATCGTTTCCGAGTCTTAAATGGCTCGATTTCGCGCTCATATAAACTTGCCCTCAGCAATGGGGATGATTTTATCATGATTGGTACTGATGCCGGATTAATGAGTGCGCCAGTTAGGGTCAAAGATTTTCGGCTTGGGATGGCAGAACGGTATGAATTCATTATTGACTTTTCCAAGTATGCAGTCGGTACGCAAGTAGTCCTCAAAAATCTTGGACTGCCTAACAACGACGATTATGACGGAACAGATCAAATTATGCGCTTTGAGGTCGTGCGTCAAGAAGCTGACACTAGCTCTATCCCCTCGACATTGCGTACAGTGCAGCCTCTCCTAGAATCTTCAGCAGTGCGAACGCGAGAATTTCGATATGAACGAACTAATGGTTTGTGGGTGATTAATGGTAAAACCTGGGACAATAACCGAATTGATGCTAATCCTGCATTGGGTGATATTGAGATTTGGAAGCTGTATAACAACTCCGGTGGTTGGTTTCATCCGATCCACACCCACCTAATCGACTGCCAAATGCTTGACCGCAATGGTAAACCACCCTTCCCCTACGAGCAGGGCTGGAAAGATGTTTTCTATGTTGGGGAAAACGAGTCAGTACGAGTAATTGGGAAGTATGGACCCAACACGGGCAAGTATATGTCTCACTGCCACAATACAGTTCATGAAGACCACGACATGATGAATCAGCTTGAAGTGGGACAGGGTGGACCATCACCACTGGCAGCCGCACCCAAGCCATTACCAGCACCGCCTCTATAGATAGTAAAAGTCAGGTATTAAGTTATTAATAGTACCCTGTATACACCTATAGATAGAAATAGGCTGTGACAGTAAAGAGTACGCGGAGTTTTTCAGGCTAAAGCATTGTTCAGGTAGTTTTGAATATTATGGGGTACAAGCAATCTATGTTCAAAAAATTCGTTGGAGTAGTATTAGGAGCAGCCTTTGTACTGCCTTTCCATCTACTAGTAAAAGCAGATGACACCGACTATCCACTACCGTTTCAGAATTATCTTAGCCAGTTAGCAAGAGAGTCTGATTGGATACGAGAAGAACCAGGAAACAAGCACTATCATTTTATAGCCTATGCCCCAACTGGTAGACTCATAGCTCTATCTAATACAATATGCAAGGACTTCAAGTTAGGAAAAACATACGCAACTATTAAAGCAAGTGTGGAAGCTGATAGTAATTCTATGTTTCCTGCCAGTGTAACTAATAAGTTAGGTACAAGTGGCATTAGTCGATTTGCTGATGTGGCAACTAAATCAGCTGTTGTTAATAACTGCTTTGAATTTAGTAGCGGCTTACCTCAGTTGAATTATGTTTTGCCAGAAGATTAAAGCAGAGCAATTTTCTACTGGAATTGAGTTATTAAATCATAAATTAAAATATGCGCCGTCAGTTAAAAGCAATCGCCACCTGGGGACTAGCAAGCTTAATAGGTGGTTTACTTCTCATTGTGCAAATAATGCCTGCGATTGCTCAACATCATCACTCCTCGCCTCATCATTCTTCTCCAGCAAGTACAACTACTAAACCCTCTTTAACTTCAGTACCCTCACCCCAAGCTAGTAAGGTTGAAACCTTCGTTAATCAAGGTCTGGAGAAGCTTCATAAATCTGACTATTCTGAGGCATTGAAAGATTTTGATCGTGTAATTAAGCTCAACCGTGAGCATGAATTAGCCTACCTCTATCGGGCTGACATCCGCAATCACCTTGAAGATTATAAAGGAGCTATTGAAGACTACACCGTCGCCAAAAAGAATAATCCCTCCTTTTCTTATATTTACAATCAGGAGGGTAAAGCATATGAAGCTTTAGGAGACTACAAGCAAGCAATTAAGGATTACACTCAGGCAATTAAGCTTTATCCAGAGGATGGTATTGGCTATACAAATAGAGGTGTAGTTTATTTCAAGCTCAAAGACAATCAAAAAGCAATGGACGACTTCAATAAAGCAATTGAAAATAATAATGGACAAGCTGATGCTTTCTTCAATCGCGGTAATCTTCACGCTAAGTTAGGAAACACTCAAGTAGCAATGGAAGATTATCAAAAAGCAAAAGCACTGTACTTTGACCAAGCAAAGCAAGGCGGATATTTAAGGGTATCAATAATGATGACAAGACTTCAGCAAGAGTTCCCAGCAGCAGCTTTTACAAGATAGTTGGCGGGATTTTAAGTAGTGGTTTGACACTCCCACCCCTGCGCTACGCTAAGGAGTGGGATTCTTCGTTCAACGACCCCCATTAGCCCTCTTCTGTCACTTTTATGAAAGTAAATTCTAAAAGTCTTGCTAAGTAAGGATATTGGCAAAACTACTACGCTCCGAGGTAATGTGTTAGAAATAAGAGCGCGAAAGCTATACGTTACAAGCATT
>DATNQH010000154.1:0-2676 GCA_036704105.1 Leptolyngbyaceae cyanobacterium
AAATGTAAAAATACAGAGATTTATTTAAATATTTTTTAAATCTAATAAAATAAACACTTTTCTATCGAAAAGAGCTATCTGCGATTTTAAGAAGCATCTCGCCTCGTAGGTAGTTTGAAGTCCCTAATATCAGATATGAAAGAAAAAATTGTTTGGAGAATATGTATCAGCAAACAAACAAAAGGTCAATATTAAATTTTCTATTTTGCGTCAAGAAGATTCGCTCGCCCCTCTAAAAAAAATAAAGCCCGCACTAGCAGGCTGTAAAAAAAAGTAATTGTTAAGAATTCGGATTAATTGAAACCGAACGAAAATCTAATTAATGCGATCGCATACTAGCCGATCTAGAGACTCGCCGTTTTACCCGTTTGTGCTTGAGTTTCTATCGGCTTAACATCGGTATAACCCATTTCACCAGCAATCGTTCGGAATATGGAAATTTGATCCTCAAATTCAAGTCCTTCTATTTGGGAAAGCAGATTGTTAATTGCTTCTGTTGCCTGATAGTTTTGGGGCATATCAACCACTGTTCTTCCCATTGCTTGCGCCCAAGCATACCAAACCATTAGCTGATTATTTTCTTTTATTGCTCCATAGGCATGGGAATAATCTGTGTTTTCCCGGTTAACAATTTGGCGCATAATTGCCAGTTGTTCATCATCTGACAATTCAAAATAATCACCCATTAGCATAGGAGCTAATTCAGGCTCAGTGGCAGCAGGAGCAGCTGGGGTAATTGCGTCTCCCATTTCTTTATAAACTAAATAAAACCAAGCAAGTTTGGCATCAGTATCTAAAGCATTAAAATCTTGTACTACTTTTTGCGTTTCTTGTGAACGTGCTTGAGAGCTATTCTTATCAGGACTTGCAGTCATAATTCATCTCCAAGGTAAATTGAAACTTTCCAGATCAGGCTTACCAGAGTTAATAGATCGAAGTCGCCCTCCAAGAGAGATACTTTCATCAACAGAACTTACTCCGAAAGTAGCAGGGATCGTTATGGGAAGTGGGGGATATGAGAAAGTTGAAAATCTATCTCAATGCGGTTATAAACGTGGGCGATCGCTTTATAAAATTACGGCAATAATAAAGCAATCTAAATAGGAGTTTCCTATGCCTGATGAAATTAAGCCCAACGCTAATCAAGCTCCTACTCAAGACGCACAGCTAGCTGCCGAACGGATAGCTGCAGGTGAAGAAAAAGCACCAACTGTTGATATTGAGGGAGACTATGAAGCCGCTCAGCAATATAGTGTTAGTGATATAGACCGCACTGGTGAAGGGCAAAAAGCGGCTGAGGCTGCTACTGCTCCAGATTATAAAATGTCAGAGCCACAGGAGACAAAAACAGAATCAAAAGCGACGGGCAATCCGTCTGACTACATGGACATGGCAAAGGATGTTACTCCTGACTAAATAATTAATACTTTCATTGCCAACTCTCATTGATGAACCCTAGCTTGACCTCACCCCAACCCTCTCTACCTCTCCCTAACCCTCCCCTAGAAGGGGAGGAAACATATGGACTCCCCCTTAAAAGGGGACTGTAGGGGGTTGGGAGGGGCTTAAAATCAGCCAGGGAACGAGAGTATAAGTAAAAAAGAAGGGTGGGCAATAACCCACCCTATTTATTTGACTTTTTTTAACAAATATGCATTTAACTTAGGTCAATGCCTGAGCGCCAGCGACAACTTCAAGGATTTCTTGGGTGATTGCGGCTTGCCGTGCTTTGTTATAAGAGAGGCTGAGGGTACCAATCAACTCGCTGGCGTTATCGCTAGCGTTGTTCATTGCTGTCATCCGCGCCGCCAGTTCGCTGGCTGCTGATTCTTGTAAAGCTCTTAACAACTGATTATTTAGGTACAGCGGTAAAAGAGCGTCGAGAATTTGCACGGGATCTTGCTCGAACAGCATATCGCGTGGAAACGATCGCACTGTGGTAGAAACTTTTTGCCTTTCCACCTCAAATTCACCGCCACGAGTTGTGAGTCTGAAGATTTCGTCATCTGCTGTTTCTAGACCTTGAGCATCAAGTGGTAGTAAAGTTTGTACTACTGGTCTAGAACTAACTAGGGAGACGAATTTGGTATAGACAAGCTCGATCCGATCTACGCTTTCCGACAGGAATAAGGAAAGTAGCTCGTCAGCAATTCTGGAAGCTTCTGCGGCGGTAGGAATTTGCTCTAAACCTGTGTAGCTAGCGTCGATGGGCTGGCTGCGGCGTTGGAAATACTGGTTAGCTTTGCGCCCGATCAATACATATTTATAGTCCAAGCCCTCAGCTTTGAGTTCCTTAGCGCGGGCTTCAGCACGGCGAATAACATTAGTATTATACGCACCGCACAGACCGCGATCGCCTGAAACTACCAATAACCCAACGGAGCGAACTTCCCGTTGATTCAGCAAAGGTAAGTCTACATCTTCAAACTGCAAGCGACCTTGCAAATTGTATAGCACTTGTGCTAAGCGATCGGCAAAAGGGCGGGTGGCGATTACCTGTTGTTGGGCGCGACGTACCCTAGCAGCAGCCACTAGGCGCATCGCTTCTGTAATCTTTTTGGTATTTTTGACCGACTGAATGCGATCGCGTATTGCTTTGAGATTAGCCATGATCCGATTTTAGATTTTAGATTTTAGATTTTAGATTTGGAACTTTGGATTTTAGATTTAATCCAA
>DATNQH010000155.1:0-6875 GCA_036704105.1 Leptolyngbyaceae cyanobacterium
CATAATTCATCATTGCATTCATTTATGAAAGAGTTTAGACGCTGGTCGTCGATTGGTAAATTCTTGGGTTTATTCTGTATATGCTGCTTACTAGTTATCAGCTGTAATAGAAGCCCAGCGCCACAACAAACAGCAAATACGTCCCAAACTGGGGGGGGGAATGGACGGATTACTGTTGGTACAACGCTGAAGCCAAGGACACTCGATCCAGCAGATAACTATGAGTTAGCAGGGTCTAATGTTAATAGTAGCCTTGGCGATACTCTCTATACGTACAAGCTTGGCACTGGCGAACTAATACCCCAACTTGCTACAGCCATGCCCACAGTTAGTAAAGATGGTTTGACTTACACCATACAACTACGCAAGGGAATTATATTCCACGACGGCACACCCTTCAACGCCGAAGCAATGGCATTCTCCCTCAATCGCTTTATTCAAAATGGTGGCAAACCCTCAGCACTGTTGTCTGACGTAGTGGAATCAGTCAAACCAACAAAAGAAGACGAAATTACTATCAAACTAAAAAATTCCTTTGCAGCGTTTCCTTCTGTTTTGGCTTACTCCGGCACTTGTGCTGTTTCTCCCAAAGCATACGAAATTGGTACGGGAAAATTCAAGCCGACAAAGTTTGTGGGAACTGGTCCTTATAGATTAGTACAGTTTACGCCTAATTTGGTGCGGATGGATGTTTTTGACAAATATTGGGGGGAAAAACCGCCAAATCAAGGCGTTGACTTTCAGATCTTCTCCAACGCCGCCAATCTTTATAATTCCTTCCGTACAGGGGCAGTAGATATTGCTTATTTAACATTCGATCCAGAGCAGATTGAAAGTTTAAGACAACAAGCAACTTCAAATGGGTGGCAGGTAATTGAAGAAAAAAGCAATGTAGTTACACATTTAATTCTAAATGTCAAGCAAAAACCCTTAGATAATTTAGCGATCAGACAGGCGATCGCTTCGATGCTTGATCGTCCATTGCTGATAGATCGGGTTTATAAAAAACAAGCACAACCGCTTTACAGCATGATCCCCGACACATTTAATAGTTACAAGCCAGTGTTTTTAACAAGTTACGGGGATGGCAATGTAGATAAAGCAAAAGAAATTTTAACCAAGGCAGGTTATACCAAAGACAACCCCTTAAAATTACAGATTACTTACCCAGCGTATTCCTTAATTCGGGAACAAATCGCCAGCACATTGAGAGAATACGGAACGCAGAAACTTGAAGGATTAATTCAAATTCAACCGCAGCCAGAAGAATCAGCTACCTTCTTTGCTAATCAATCAAAAGGAGTTTATCAAGCAATTTTACAAGACTGGTATCCTGACTTTGGCGATGCAGACAACTACATTCAGCCATTCTTAAGTTGTACCAAAGGTAGTGCAGAAAAAGGTTGTGACACAGGCGCAAGCCAAAGTTTGGGATCGTTTTACTATAGCGATCGCATGAATAAATTAATTTCCCAACAACGCCAAGAACAAAACCCCGCTACCCGTGAGAAAATCTTTGTCCAAATTCAAGAACTCATAGCTCAAGATATTCCCGCCGTTCCCGTAGTACAGAACAAAGACTATGCCTTTGCTCAAAAAGGTATACAAAACTTGCAAATCGATCCAATCCTCAAACTTCCTTTGTGGCAAGTCAAGAAATTATGAATGATGAATGATGAATGATGAAAGCAGAAGTTATAGACGCTTGTTGTGCTTGGCAGAGACAATGATGGCGGTGATGACTGCAATTAGTTCTTCAGTCTCTTTGATGAGGGAAGTTAGGCGCGTGCTGGAAATAATTCCCGAACGAGATAATAGGCGAAGCCAATACAAGCTTTCTCTGGCTTCCTTTTGAGCAATACTGCACTTGTGGATGAAGTCGGCTCGACTTTCCCCAGATTGAGCCTCCTCTACATTAGCTCCAATAGAAGTTGCCGATCTGAGATACTGTTTTGCAATTATCCAACCAGCACCGTCTTTTCCTTCCTGCAAACATTGATATAGTTTGATTGCCCGCAAAGCATACTCAAACGATCGCTCCCTAATATCACAACCCTTCTGCTTTTCAGCATTCATAATTCAGCATTCCCCATTTATCTTTCCCCATTCAGCATTCATAATTCAGCATTCATAATTTATCTTTCCCCATTCAGCATTCATAATTCAGCATTCATAATTTCTATGTCTCGCTCAAAATCTCTGCAATACTACATTCTGGCTCGGTTACTCTTAGCGCCACTGATGCTTTTTACCATCGTTACCGTAGTGTTTTTGTTGCTGCGGGCGACACCAGGAGATCCGGTAGATGCTGTATTAGGAGGGCGCGCCCCCGAAAGCGTCAAACAGGAGTATCGGGAAAGACTGGGCCTATTAGATCCCTTGCCGATCCAGTACATTCGTTATCTGGGCAACTTATTGCGGTTTGACTTAGGATCTTCGATTACTACTCAGGGTGAAGGTGTTTGGGATGCGATCGCACAATATTTCCCCGCAACGGTAGAATTAGCAGTATTTAGTATGGCGATCGCCCTGCTAGTAGGTATTACTGTAGGAATGCTTTCTGCTTCCCGCCCAAACTCCTGGCTAGACGTAGCAGGACGGCTGTTTGGCATTATCACTTATGCCTTACCTTTATTCTGGGTGGGAATGCTGGTACAGTTAATTTTTGCCGTTCAGTTGCGCTGGTTTCCCATCGGTACGCGCTTTCCTACCTCCCTACCCGTACCCCAAGGTTGGACGGGACTATACACAGTTGATAGTCTTTTGAGTGGCAACCTGAGCCAGTTTTTTACAGCTTTATACTATCTGTTTCTGCCTAGCTTGACGCTGGGAGTTTTGCTTTCGGGAATCTTTGAGCGAATTGTTCGAGTCAATCTCAAACAAACACTTCGATCTGATTATGTCGAAGCCGCCCGCGCTAGGGGTATACCAGAAAGGCGAATTTTGTTATCTCATGCCATGAAAAATGCCTTAATTCCAGTAATTACAATTTTAGGTTTGACATTTGCTTCTTTATTGGGTGGCGCAATTTTGACTGAGGTAACATTTTCTTGGCCTGGGTTAGCGAACCGATTGTATGAAGCAATTTCGTTACGCGACTATCCTACAGTGCAAGGAATATTAATATTTTTTGGTGCGATCATAGTTTTAGCCAGCATTCTCATCGACATTTTGAATGCTTATATCGATCCTCGAATTCGATATTGAAAATAGATAAGCTAATCGTCATCTAATGTGCATATCGCTAATCAGAGCGAGACAGGAGACAGTTCGACTGTAATGACTTTTGGCTCCTGACAACTGACTCCTTTAACGACTATCTTTTATGCAAAGGGAGTGAACATTAGCTTAGGTAGGCTGAATTAAACTGATAAATTTCCCACTGAGATTTCCCCTACCCCCCAAAACATCGGGAGGAATTAAAGGGGGAATCGAATTTATGACAATGTATTTAGTAAATGTGGGAAAAGACTGTGATTAACAAACTACCGTTAACTAAACAAAAAACAAAACGTCGCCCGCAGCTTTGGTTCGATAGAACGCTCGCACTGATCGCCACTGTTAATTTGGGTTTGGTGCTGTTTGATTTAAGCTACGTTTCTTGGCGCGATTTATACTTTAAATATTTTCCCGAACTAACCCATATATATGACCCGATTAAGGGCATTGAACCGCATCGGGAAACCGAGAATTATTTAAATAAAGTGCAGCTACTTCAGCAGCAGGTAAAGCAAACGAGTTTACAGTCGCCTCAAACAGCTTCTTTGCTTCAGGAACTGCGCCGCCTCAGCGGGGAAATGATTGAGACTAATCCGTTTGCGGCGGTAAATAAAACAGGAACCCTGGAAAAGATCAAAAACCGAATGCGCGATCGCATTGGTAACGAATCTTCCCGTGAAGCATTCAATATTTTTTGGAGTCAGCCGCATCTATCAAACGGTAGGTATCTCCAAGAGATAGATTTTTTTAATCAAAAAATCCAGCCTCTGATTGCCACCAATTACTACCGCCGTGTGGGAGAAAATGGTGAATTTATAGATGAGTTCTGGCGGCTTGATTTACCGTTTGTTGTCTTATTTGGTTTAGATTTATTAGGGCGGATTTGGTGGATTAAACGCCGCCATGCCTCTTTCAGTTGGCTAGAGGGGATGTTATGGCGTTGGTACGACGTTTTCTTGCTTTTACCTTTTTGGCGGTGGCTGCGCGTCATACCTGTGCTGATTCGTCTCGATCAAGCTAAATTATTGAATCTACATCCGATTAGGCAACAAATTCAACGGGGTATTGTGGCGAATTTTGCCGCTGAATTGACCGAAATTGTATTGATTAGAGTTATTAATCAGTTGCAAGAGTCAATTGAGCGGGGTGAGTTAATCCGCTGGCTGTTTCAAAGCAAAAGCCAACCGTATATAGATATTAATAATATTAATGAAGTAGAAGCGATCGCCAAGCTATTCGTAAATTTAATCGTCTACCAAGTGCTGCCCCAAGTCCAACCGGATCTGATTGCTATCCTGCAACATAATATTGAAAGTGTCTTAAATCAATCTCCCTTATATCGCGGCGTTCAAAACCTGCCAGGGTTAGGAAATGTGCCACAAGAACTGAGTCAGCAGTTAGCCTCTTCCATTGCCCAAAGCCTTTATGATGCAGTAGTCGCTGCCATCGAAGATCCAGTCGGGGCAAAAATATCTAGTCAAATGCTGCAAAACTTTAGCGAAGCTTTGGGATCGCAAGTGCAAAAGCAACAAACTCTAGAAAGAATTCAATCACTGCTGTGTGATTTTTTGGAGGAAGTCAAGCTCAATTATGTCAAACGCCTGGCGCAGGAGGATTTACAGCAAGTGATGGAACAAACTCGGCTCTTACGCCAGCAAGCACTAAAAAAAGGATGAAGTATGTAGAGCAATATATCGCGTCTTTCCTGTGAAGCGTGTAAGCGTTGCTAAGCTCATCTGAGCGTGAAGTGTCAAGTGTGAAGTCAAAAGCTTGAATTAATCCTTCAGCCTTCCTGCCTGAGCGCCTTCATCCTACCAAGCGCCTAGCCTAGCCTTCGGCAACCCCTACGGGGAACGGCAACGCTGCGCGTACGGCAAAGAGTCCCTCTAACGAAAACGCCGAAGCTTACATCCTTCATCCTTCGACTTCATCCTTCACACTTCATCCTTGCTGATGCGTTAAACTCAGAGTAGGGGCGATCGCAAAACTGTTTCGTCACTAACCTTCTTGACAAATTTAGTTTTTCTCAGGAAGTGGGTAACAACCCACTTTTTTTATGTCGCATAATGGCTCATCCATTGGTTCCACAAATTATTGAATTGGCGGCTCCCGTAGCAGAAGACTTGGGATTGGAGATCGTTGGGGCAGTTTTTCACACTAACCAACGCCCACCAGTGCTGCGCGTGGATATTCGCAATCCCCAGCAAGACACAGGCCTAGATGATTGTGAGCGAATGAGCCGTGCTTTAGAAGCAACTTTAGATGCAGCGGATATAATTCCCGATACTTACGTCCTAGAGATTTCTAGTCCCGGAATATCAAGACAATTAACTACTGACCGGGAGTTTATCTCCTTTAAGGGGTTTACTGTAATTGTCAATACCTCAGAAGCCTATGAAGGTCAGAAAGAGTGGACGGGTCAGCTAATTAAACGGGATGAAAGCGCACTTTACTTAAACCAAAAAGGGCGAGCGATCGCTATTCCCCGCTCTCTCATCACCAGGGTACAGCTGGATGAACGCCGCTAAATAAATATTAGAGCAGGGGAAACAGGGGGATCTCAGGGAGCGCAAGGCTGCTGAATACCGCTGAGAAATCAGAGGGAGAATGAAACTTCCTTCCTCGTGCCTCTTACCTCGTGCCTCTTACCTCGTGCCTCTTGCCTCGTGCCTCTCGCCCCTCACCCTACTCCCTAATTTTTAAAGAGGTTTACTTATGTCAATAGTTAGGTTGCCTGGTCTTAAAGACTTAATCGAAAATATTAGTCGAGAGCGAAATTTGCCTCGTCTTGCTGTACAATCAGCACTTCGGGAAGCTCTAATCAAAGGTTATGAACGTTTTCGGCGGGCGCAAAATCTGGAGAAACGAAATTTTGATGAAGAATACTTTAACAACTTTGAAGTAGAACTGGACGTAGAAGAAGAAGGCTTTCGCGTCTTGGCGACGAAAAACATCGTTGAACAAGTTATCAATTCCGATCATCAAATTTCCCTGGAAGAAGTTCAGGAATTTGCAGGTGATGCCGCTCAACTTGGCGACTCCGTAATTGTAGACGTGACCCCAGATCAAGGGGAATTCGGGCGCATGGCTGCAATGCAAACAAAACAAGTACTAGCGCAGAAACTCCGCGATCAGCAGCGGCAGATGGTTCAAGAAGAGTTTCAAGATTTGGAAGGAACTGTGCTACAAGCCAGAGTCCTGCGGTTTGAACGACAGTCAGTAATTATGGCAGTCAATAGCGGCTTTGGTCAGCCAGAGGTAGAAGCGGAATTACCCAAGCGGGAACAGCTACCCAACGACAATTATCGTGCTAACGCTACATTCAAGGTTTATCTCAAAAAAGTCTCTCAAGGCCAGCAGCGAGGCCCGCAGTTATTAGTTTCCAGAGCTGATGCTGGGTTAGTAGTTTATCTGTTTGCCAACGAAGTGCCAGAAATTGAGGATGAAGTTGTCCGAATTGTGGCTGTAGCGCGGGAAGCTAATCCACCCTCGCGTCATGTCGGGCCTCGGACTAAAATTGCAGTTGATACCTTAGATCGAGATGTAGACCCAGTGGGAGCCTGTATTGGCGCGCGGGGATCGCGGATTCAAGTAGTGGTTAACGAATTGCGGGGTGAAAAAATTGACGTGATTCGCTGGTCTCCCGATCCAGCTAC
>DATNQH010000156.1:0-4633 GCA_036704105.1 Leptolyngbyaceae cyanobacterium
TTGTATTGATTTGATTATACCATTAACTTAACTTTAATTAGTAGTAAAAAATGAAAAAATTGAATTATTACTTTTGGGATATAACTAAACTTTGGTGTTACAAAAATTCTGATTCATCAGAAAACAGTGGAAAGCTTTAAATGATGTTAGAACGTAAGTGCTTAAGCTGATTTGCAAGCGGTCAAATACCGCAAAAAACACGCATATAAGCAAGCATAGAAATTTATGACAATCAGGCAGAGAAATTTATGCCTCTGCTTGTGCTACTATCTAATCCCAAAGTAGGGATTTATTATTGCGAATCTTGATACATGACTACGTATAGACCTACAATTATACCTATCAGTCCTGCTTTCGAGCAAGAGCAACTAGACCACCAGTTGCTTCGCTGTACTCTTAAGTGGAGACAAAGGCAGCTGTTGGTAACTAGAGAACAGCTGACCAAACAAATACAATTACCTCCATTACCTTCACTCGATCCAGAGCAATGGTTGGTAGACTGTTTGAAGCACTCGTCAGTCAAATTAATCCGCATCGATGCAGCCTTGGGTGAGGTGAATTTGAAGCTTTGGGCAGATGCGTGCGAAAAAGCTAACAAGGCGGTCTTTTTGCGTTTACCTCCTGCAATCCAACTATCGAAGCCGCAGCGATCGCTCTTTTGGCAGTTGACGCGGCTACTGGACTGGAGTATTGCAGCCTTATTGCTGTTGGTTTTAAGTCCAGTAATAGTAATATTATTTTTTCTATTACGGATGCAATCGTCAGAACCAGTTTTATTGTGGCAATGGCACGTTGGAAATCGCGGTAAATTGTTCCGACTATTCAAATTTCGGACAATAGTTGCTAATGCTCAAATGCTTGAAACTCAACTGGTGGGTGAGCATAAAAATATTTTAACCCGTCAAGAAAATTCCAAGCTCACAACTTTGGGTTATTTGATGCGTAAGTACAAATTAGATCGACTGCCGCAGTTATTAAACGTGCTGCGGGGAGAAATGAGATTGATTCAACCGCGTCCTCTAACTTTGGAACAGGCAGTAAGACTCAATGTAGAAGAAAGGCAAAAGATTACTACTTTATCAGTAATTCAAGAAGCTTGAACCTGATAAACATAACCTTAGCTGTGCTTTAAAATAACTGCCAAATTCAAATTTTCTATATTCAATGCTTTACTAACTTGGGCATAAACCTGAAACAATTCGGGGCGACGGCTTTTTTCCTCGTAATTTGTGCAAGAAGTTAGTTAAGCGACAACTAACCCTTTACGTTAAAGGAATATTAATTAGTAGTTAAATATATCATTATTTTATTACTATCTTAATAGCCTCTAAAGCTGGCAGTAATGCTATCTAGTTGTTTATTATTACTTTTCAATCTTCAGTAATAACTGGATAAAAGCTGTCTTGAGACTTCAAAGCCTGGACAAGCACACAGTTCAAAGGTTGGCGATTCAGGAGATGCAGATGAAAAATGTAGCTAATGGTGTGCGTTGGGTATTACAAGGGCGTGGTGCCACTGCTGCAACCTTACAAACTGCGCTAGCAAGAGTGCTGATCTTGGCTATCAACATGGGTACTGGAATCATTACAGCACGTTTCCTAGGCCCCCAGGGGCGGGGGGAACAAGCTGCAATAATTTTGTGGCCTCAGCTTTTGGCTTATCTCATGACACTCGGTTTGCCTGCTGCTTTGCGCTACAACCTCAAACGCTACCCAGAAGAGAAATCAGAACTCTTCTCTGCTACCTTACTATTAAGTATGGTGCTGGGTATATTGGCAGCACTAATAGGCATAGTATTTATTCCGCAATGGTTAGGGAAACAATATTCACAAGAGGTTGTCCACTTTGCCCAGTGGTTTATGCTTACCGCACCAGTAGGGGTGTTGTGGGCAAATCTGGTAGCTGCTTTGGAAGCAACTGATGACTTCACTACCGCAAACCAAGGACAGTACCTGACACCGCTTTTCACACTAATCATGTTACTTGCGCTGTTAGTGACACACGGACTAACACCTTTTAATACTTCACTAGCATATACACTAGCTGGTCTACCTATATTTTTCTGGATACTAAACCTCTTATGGAAACGCTTTCGTCCCCGCTGGCATAACCTTAGTGGACAATACAGACGGCTACTCAGTTATGGCTTGCGTGCCTATGGCATTGACTTACTAGGTACGTTAGCAGGTCAGATGGATCAAGCGCTGGTCGTTGGTTTACTATCACCAGCCTCTATGGGTCTATACGCAGTAGCTCTGAGTCTTTCTCGGATGCTAGATGTGTTTCAAGGTGCAATTATTACCGTGTTGTTTCCTAAAACAGCGGCTCGTCCAATAGAAGAAGTAATTGCTCTGACTGGGCGAGCTGCCCGCGTGGGAATGGCTTGTTCCCTCATTACTGCCACAGGTGCAATGTTGCTAGTGCCAACCTTACTGCACTTAGTCTACGGTTCCCAATTCATTGGGGCATTGCCCGTGTTCCGCATTCTGACTGTAGAAGTGGTAATTGGCGGCTCCACTTGGGTATTAGCTCAAGCTTTTATGGCATTGGGGCGGCCTGGAACTATCACAATTATGCAGGGGATTGGCTTGGGACTGACTTTACCTCTGCTATTAATCATGATTCCCGCCTATGGATTGGTGGGTGCAGGTTTAGCAATACTGTGTTCAACAATCATCCGCTTTATTTTTATGTTAGCAAGCTACCCGCTAATCTTAAAGGTTCGCCCACCAAGTTTACTAATTACACGGGATGATTTTAACTTTGTGCTAAAAGCTTTGCAATTGAACCGAGGATAAAGGGCAGCTAGTTACTAGTCTGGTTACATTCAAATTTAAATGCATAATTTAATCTCTAGTTAATTCAATATACGAGTGAAAGATATGACTATATATAATAACGAACAAGAACCTTTAGTTAGTGTTATTATTCCTACCTACAATCGCCCATCCTACTTAAAAGAAGCAATTAAAAGTGCTGTAGGGCAAACTTTCCGAAACATCGAAATTTTAGTTTCTGATAATTGTAGTCTTGAAAACCCTCAAGCAATTGTTGAGTCTTTTCAAGATTCACGTATTCGATTTTGGCGCAATGAAACAAACATTGGAATGTTCGCCAATGCGATGAACACATTTAAAAAGGCGCGAGGAAAGTATGTTGCAAGTCTCAATGATGATGATATGTGGAAGGAGGACTTTTTAGAAAAGCTTGTTCCTCAACTGGAAGCAAACCCAGATTTAGCTTTAGCTTTTTGCGACCACTATACTATAAATTCGAGTGGGGCGATTAATTATGCAGCTACTGAAAATTGTACACGGCGTTGGCGGCGTGATCGACTAAAAGAAGGAATTTATCAGCCTTTCTGCGAAATTGGGCTAGTAAATGCGTCTGTACCAAGTGCAGTTAGTGCTGTTATTCGCCGGGATGCAATCAATTGGGGGAATATTCCACCGGAAGTGGAACATAAATGGGATCTGTATGTAACGTATCTGTGTTGCCGAACTGGTGCGGGAGCATACTACTATCCAGAAAGGTTGACTTGCTACCGTGAACATACGCAAAGCGATACAGCTATTGGTGGCAAACAAAACGTTCAGGCGAAGATCCGCAAAGCAAAGGCGGAAATTTTCTGCTGGGAGCGTTTTATGGAAGACGATCGCCTACAAGAATTTAAACCCTATTTTAGACAGAAATGGGCGCAGGAAAATATAAGTTTGGGAATAGGTTTGATGCGGTTAGGAGAGCAAGCAGCAGCACGTTGCTATTTTTTCCGCGCGCTAAAGCAACAAAAGTTAAATCTACGAACTATGACAGCACTCATACTCAGTTTTACCCCAAAAGCGATCGCCAGCCGATTTTGAATAGATTAAACTTAAGTGTTCGTATTCATTAATCTTTATCAGCCGACACCAAAACGTTAGTAGTTAAGCTTATGTCTATAGATATTAATTCGCCAGAACCTTTGGTTAGTGTTATTATTCCTACCTACAATCGTCAACACTACTTGAAGCAAGCAATTGAGAGTGCTATTGGGCAGAAATATCAAAATATTGAGATTATTGTTTCTGACGATTGTAGTCCTGAAAGTCCTCAAGCATTGATTGATTCTTTTCAAGATTCGCGGATCAAATTTTATCGCAATCCAAAGAATCTAGGTATCTGTCAAAATGTCGTCAATGGATTTAAGCAAGCACGAGGAAAATATGTTGCTAGTCTTAACGACGATGATATGTGGAACGAAGACTTTCTAACGACGCTTGTTCCACCTCTAGAAGCCAATCCAGATTTAGCTCTAGCTTTTTCAGATTACTACATTATAGACCCTGAAGGCAAGATTAATCATCCTGCTACTGAAGATGATACACGGCGGTGGAAACGCGATCGCTTAGAGGAAGGAATTTATCAACCTTTCCACGAACTTGGAATAGTCCATCAAGCTGTATTTCTTGCTGTAGCAACTGTAATGCGTACAGATGCGATTAATTGGGACGATGTTTCACCCGAAGCCGGATTATTTTGGGATCTATACATGACTTACCTTGCTTGCCGTACTGGCCGGGGAGCATATTATCATCCAGGGAAATTGACTCGCTACCGCGTACATACTCAATCAGAAACTATGATTAGCGGTAAA
>DATNQH010000157.1:0-12163 GCA_036704105.1 Leptolyngbyaceae cyanobacterium
GTTTCACCCGAAGCCGGATTATTTTGGGATCTATACATGACTTACCTTGCTTGCCGTACTGGCCGGGGAGCATATTATCATCCAGGGAAATTGACTCGCTACCGCGTACATACTCAATCAGAAACTATGATTAGCGGTAAAAGCAACGTGCAAGCCAAAATCCGCACGGGCAAAGCCGGAATTTTTTGCTACGAGCAATTTAAGGAAGATGAGAAACTTCAGGAGTTCAGACCATTTTTTCAGCAAAAATGGGTGCAAGCAAATACCACTTTGGGCATTGGCTTGATGCGAGCGGGAGAAATAGCCGCAGCACGTCCCTATTTTATACGTGCTTTGCAGCAAAAAAAATTAGATATGCGCACGATCGCTGCACTCATGCTTAGTTATACCCCAAAAGCGATCGCCAGTCGATTCTAAACATCTTCCAAATTAGAGAGTTAATTGTGGCGGTTGTGCCGAGCAAATCTCGTCAAATTTACTGTTCCACCTAACAACGAAAATAATTGACAATAGGAGATTTGGAAATGTCCCTAAGAATAGGCATGGTTCACTCAGATTTACCAGAAGAAGGTAAAAAACCTGGGGGCGTATTTGTTGTTGTACATGAACTTGCTAATTCACTTGTTCGAGCAGGCAATTATGTCCGATTATATTCCCACACACCTAAGCCCCAAGATGCTATTTATGAAGTTGTAGATTTGCCGCGAACCAAATCTGGAACTCTTAATAGACGGCTAGTTTTGCCGTTTCAAATAGGTAAATTAAATCTACAAGACTTAGATGTTTTACATCTACATGGAGATGATTGGGCATATTGGAATCGCTCTATTCCAACTGTTAGAACTTTTCATGGCTGTGCGATTAATGAATCAAAGTTTGCTGATAGCCTCAAAGCTAAGTTAGTTCATGCAGCTTATCATCCTCTAGAATTATTGGCCAATAAACTAGCAAGTTATTCTGTAGGTGTAGGAGACGATCCGGTAAAGTTGTTAGGCGCAAGGGAAGTGATTTCAAATGGCTACGACACAAATTTGTTTTACCCAGGAGAAAAATCGCCTACACCAACAGCAATTGTGATTGGAACTTTGAAAGGACGTAAGCAGTCACAACTTGCTATAGAGTTACTTTTATCTTTACGCCAAGAGATTCCCGACTTAGTAATACACGCGGTGATCGAACAGCCATACAAAGATCCATCAGTTCAAAGCTGGGTAGGTATTTCTAAAGAGCAATTGGCACTTTTGGTGAGAGAGTCATGGATTGGCGTATCTACAACGCTGTATGAAGGATTTGGAATGTATTATTTGGAGTGGATGGCTGCTGGAACAGTTCCAGTAACGTTCGGTAATATAGGAACAAAAAGTTTAATTCAGAATTCTCAAGCTGGAATAATTGCTGAGAATTCATCCCAATTGCGCGATGCTGCATTACATCTTTTAACAGATTCATCTACAAGAAATAGATATTCTCAAAATGGTGTGGCAGCAGCTAAATTACTGACTTGGGATGATATAGCACAGTCGTATATGAAGATATATGCCTCTGCGATCGCTCAGCCTGAAAAATTGCCAACATCATAGAATGAAATACATTCGGTAAATGCGATCGGCAACTATTCTAATCATAAAAAAACAAATTTTGTATCTGTATATGAGCGTTGGTAGGGCTGGTAAACTTGGCAACAAGGCGAAAGCGCAAACTCTAACGCTGTTAAAAAATACTTTCAAAACCGAAATAATTTTACTGTGGAGATGCTGAGTGAGTTCTAGGCAAATTCTTTCCCACAACTCAAATAAAAAGGTCTTTGACTTTTTGCAACCCGCGCCAGCTTGGACAGCAATACTAACATTAGTGCTGTTTACAGTATTTTGTTTAGTAGTACGTGCTGGTAGTATCGTGCAGCTTGCCTTTCCCGTCGGCTCTTTTGCTGTTGGCCTGTTGCTATATCGGCGGTATCCCATCCTTTACGTAGGCTTTACTTGGTGGCTGTGGTTACTCTCACCATTAGTTTCCCGTATAGCCGGTTATGTCAGTGGCGCGGCTGGAGAAGGTAAACCACTGATCATCGTCACACCTTATGTGGTGACAGTGCTAACCTTTACTACCTTTTTACGACACCTCCCCAAAACGTGGAAGAGTGGCTTACCTTTTGTTCTAGCTTTTACAGGTGTGTTCTATAGCTTTCTGGTGGGGATGAGCCATCACTTCGCCCCGGATAGCAGCGATATGTTCGCTGGTGTAGATCCAGGAATGCTCCCCTATGCACCAATGAAAATTGCCGAGTCCGTTCTAAGTTGGCTGGCGGCAATTCTATTTGGTTTTTACTTATTTGTAAACTGGCGAGATTATCCCAGCTATCGTCAGAATTTTCAGCGCACGTTCCTTTGGGGTGTTTTAGTCGCTGGGGCTTATGGAATCGTGCAATACACCCTCGTACCTGATTGGGATCGATTCTGGTTTAAAAACTCGCCCGATATGCAGTTATGTTGTGGTTCGCCGGAACCGTTCATGCTGCGTTTATGGAGTACATCGAATACTCCCGCCACCTTTTCCAGCTTTATGGTGGCTGGACTGCTGTTATTATTCAGTAGCCCAGGTTTTTTAAAGGTTCCCGCTGCTGTAGCTGGTTACTTGGCATTTCTTCTATCAGCAGTACGTGCTGCTTGGGGCGGCTGGTTTATAGGCTTACTTACCTTAATCGTGTCGATGAAGCCGCGCTATCAGATGCGCTTGCTCGTAACGATTTTAGCGATGGGACTAATTGTCTCGATGGTAAGTACCATAGAACCATTCTCAGAAGTTATTGCTACCCGCTTTCAAACTTTCTCGAACATTCAGCAAGATCAAAGTTTGAGCGAAAGATCCGATCTTTACAACGAACTTCTCAACAGAACTCTTACTGACGGTCTAGGTAGGGGAATGGGAGGTGGAAAGATTGTCGATGCTGGAATTCTAGATGTGCTATCAACTTTGGGTTGGTTTGGACTGATCCCGTTTTTAGGCGGGAGCATCATGCTGCTGATCAATATATTCCTTTATCCTGAAGGGCGTTTCGATCCATTTATGAGCGCTGCCCGTGCTATTAGTCTCGGTATGTTTATGATGCTACCTGCAACTAATACGATGATGCTACTTCACGGGATGATTTTTTGGTCATTTGCTGGCATGGCAATGGCAGCACATAAATATTATCAGCATCAAAATTATCAACAGCAAAATTCCGCCGAATTGAAACGGAGGTCAGCTACGTGAAAATTGCGATTATCATGCCACTTGCCGAGCAGCGGGGTGGTGCTGAATTGGTGCTTTGGCATCTAATGCAGCAAAGGCAGGTAGACGTAGATTGGTTAGTAATCTTCTTTGAAGACGGTCCTTTGCTTAAGCAAATTCAGGCGTTGGGTGTAGAAACGCACATCGTGCCAGCTGGTCGCTTGCGCGAACCGTTGCGTTTCATTGCTACTGTGAAAAAAATCGCTGCGATCACAAAACAAAATCGTGTTGATGTGATTTTTAGCTGGATGACTAAGGCACAATTATACAGCAGTTGGGCAGCAATGTTGTCTGGCATTCCCACACTTTGGTATCAACAAGGCGTACCATCCGATCGCGGTTGGCTAGATACAACTGCGACAATGCTTCCTGCTTCCGGCGTCCTTGCCTGTTCAAAAACCTCAGCCCAAGCTCAAGCGAGTCTGCAACCGTCCCGCCCCGTTCGTGTTGTCTACCCAAGTGTGGAACTCGAACGATTCAATCCTGAAAAACTCCAATCGGTTGGGGAACTACGGCGGCGGCTAGGTTTGCCCGAAGACGTGCCACTAATTGGTATCGTTGGTCGTCTTCAACGTTGGAAGGGCATTCATGTTCTGATAGAAGCAATGCCTAAAGTGTTGCAAAGTTATGTCAACGCCCAGTGTGTTGTAGTGGGTGGTAAACATGAACTGGAGCCTGATTATCCGGCATATCTTGAAAACCGAATTGCGGCATTGGGTTTGCAAGACAAAGTAAAAATGGTTGGTTTGCAGCGCAATATCCCAGAGTGGATGCAGGCAATGGATGTCATAGTTCATGCTTCCGACAATGAGCCATTCGGCATGGTAGTGATTGAAGCGATGGCTCTGGGCAAGCCAGTTGTGGCGGGCGGGGCTGGTGGTCCGACAGAGATAATTACTGCCGATATTAACGGTATCTTATCGCCTTATGGTGATGCAAATGCACTTGCAAGTGCAATTATTCGCTATCTTGACGATCCGGGTTTTGCTGAGAAAATTGGAGCAGCAGCACGAGTGCGATCGCTCGATTTTTCGACTCAAAATTACGCAAAAAACTTCATTGCAGCGGTTCGCGATCTATTGCCAAGTGTTTCTTAAAAGAGTTAAATAAAATCGAAAATCTCGGCTACATTTCTGTTTTAATTTTAACGGCGTTGGCTATCAACTAAGTAAAAGTTGAACCCGTAACAAATGTTTATCTATGAATAACTTCCCTAAGCGACTAAACCGATATAAACCTTACGCATTATCTCTGCTAATCGCAAATTTCCTATTTGCCTGTAGTCAGCAAGTTGCGGTAACTGAAAGTATTTTCACTGCTCAGCAAAAGCCATCAATCCAAAAGAAACTGCCTCAAGCCCGCAGTTCAGACTCCTTTGTGGACTCGCTGGGCGTAAATACGCATCTTACTTATACAGATACTGCTTATGGCAAGTTCGACAGTATAATTAAACCGAAGTTAAAAGAATTAGGCATTCGCCACATCCGTGACGGGGGCTACCAAGATCAAACGTTCTTCGACAAAATTAAGCAACTCAACCGCATTGGAATCAAAACAATATTGATTTTCTCTGGCAACCCACCACAGGAGGTAGTTGCTACTGCCAAAACACTTAAAGGCGCGATCGAGGCAGTGGAAGGGCCGAACGAGTCAGATTTAGAACACTTCAAGTTTTCCTACAACGGGCAGAAGTTCCCTGAAGGCACGCGCACTTACCAGAAAGAAATGTTTACAGAGCTTGAGGTCGATCCTGAAACCAAATCTCTGCCAATTATATTACCATCAATGGGTTGGGGAGAAAACGCGCAAAAATTAGGTTACGTGCCTTGGGGCGACATTGGGAATATGCACAGCTACCCCAATCTCGGTAATCCCCCAACAGAGGATATTGATTCGTATTTCATCCCTCACGCGCGTACTATAACTGGGAAAACGAAACCACTTTGGTCAACCGAGACTGGTTATCACAATTATATTAAGGATGACTTGGGGATTTCTGAACGGGCAGGAGCTAGATATATTCCCAGGCTGTGGTTAGAGCAGTTTAATCGCGGGGTTAAGCGGGTGTACCTTTATGAGTTCATTAACCAACGCCCTGATAAGGAAGGGGATGGACAAAATAACTATGGCTTGTTGCGATCTGACGGTTCGCCAAAACCATCTTTCACCACGCTGAAAAATTTAATTTCCCTGCTGAAAGATCCCGGAAGTAGCTTTCCTTTAAAGTCGTTGGATTATAAGTTGAGTGGAAACACAACTGATGTACATCAAACGCTACTGCAAAAACGTGATGGCAATTTCTACTTGATTCTTTGGCAAGAGGTGAGGAGTTGGGATAACAAGAAGAAGAAAGATGTTGCAATCGCCGATCGCAAAGTCACCCTCACCATAAATACACCCACTAGTCAAGTAGTTGCTTATCAGCCGATCAGGTCAATTAATCCGAGTTGGCGTTCTACAGGCAAAGCTGGGCGAGTCAAACAGCTATCGATCAGTGTTCCCGATCATCCATTAGTACTTAAGTTAGTACCTGCTAGCAAAAAATAGTTAGACCGATTCCAAATCTAAAACCCGCACATGAGATCGGCCAAAGTTTGTAGTAGGGGGTAATCTGAAGTAATTATGCACGTAGTTGAATCACTGGAATGATAACCCTCTACTGCACCGAAGGACACGAGAATATCCCTGGAAGTCGTTTTTGTATGCTTTGTGGCGAACAACTGACGCTACCAATGGCTAACGGTATCTATCCAGGGCAGATACTAGGCGATCGCTATTTAATTAGCCGTCAGCTGGCGCAGGGTGGATTCGGACGTACTTATTTGGCTGAGGATACTAACCGCTTCAATGAGCTTTGCGTGTTAAAGGAATTTGCTCCCCAAGCACAAAGCAATACCATATTAAAAAAAGCAGAAGAACTGTTCGAGCGCGAGGCGGGCGTACTGTACAAGCTGGAACATCCACAAATTCCTCGCTTCCGCGAATTGTTCCGAGTCAATCTTAATGGTAAGGTACACCTGTTTTTGGTACAGGATTATGTCGAAGGAGAAACTTACCGCACTCTGTTAGAAACTCGCTTGCAGCAAAAAAAGCAATTTAGCGAAGCAGAAGTAATTCATCTCATGCTGCAAATTCTGCCTGTATTGAGTTACATCCATGCTTTGGGAGTAATTCATCGGGATATTTCCCCAGAAAATTTAATTTTGCGTCGAGCAGATCGCCTACCGATGCTGATTGATTTTGGTGGTGTGAAACAAGTAGCTGCAACGGTTGTATCACAATTTAAGCAGCCAGTAAGAACTAACTCACCAGCAACTCTACTCGGTAAGGTAGGGTATGCTCCCTACGAGCAGATCCAAACTGGAATAGTCTATCCCCACAGCGATTTGTATGCTCTAGCAGCAACAGTGCTAGTGTTACTCACAGGTAAGGAACCCCAAGAACTAATTGACGAACGCACGTTGACTTGGAACTGGCGGCGGGAAATTCATTTGAGTCCGACGTTAGGGACTTTATTAGATAAAATGCTATCTCCGCGCCTGAGCGATCGCCCGGTATCAGGCTGGCAAGTCTTACAAGCTCTCTCAAGCAACAACGCCGCCAATCAGCATTCTACACCGCCAACTGGGGTAACTGTTGCGATTGCCCCTGCTAACCATCCACCAGCAGCTACTTTACCCTCGATACCTTTCCCTACCGATGTAGCTAGCAAGGTTTCATCAACTCTGAGAAAAAACTGGCTAGTTTTTCCTACTGCCATTGTTGCAGTTGGTGTAGGCTGGTTCGTTGTCAGCAGTTGGTTTCAATTCCAGTCGGCTTTTTTAACGAGTAAGAAAACGCCAGGGACTACTACACAAAAGCAAGCCAGTTCAATTCCCACCCCAAAGTTATCGGCGGCGGAACTGCAACGAAAAAATCAACTGCGCGATCGCCGTCAACAACTAGGTATTAACAACAAATTTTACACTGCTTTAGTAGATCGGGCTTTCTGGGAAAAGTATAGCGATCGCCAAGGGCGGCGGCTTAGCCTTAGTCCTGAAGATGAGGCTTTGCGTACAGAGTGGGACAACATAGCAGCCCAACAGTTGGATCGGTTGCAGGCATTAAGTCCGGAACTACGGAAACAACTCGGTAGATACTCTGGTAAAGAGCGATCGCGTTGGCGCAGAGAACTTTACAAGTTACATCTTAGCAGCCGTGCTTTGTATGATCTTGCTGATGCTGCATTTTTAGCAATGTTTCCCCAGTATAAGGGTAATAATTACATGAATCAGCCGATTGCTCAAGTTTGGTACGCTTTGGCTGATGAGAAATTTAAGGCAATACTAGCTGGAACTGCTTACGAACAGATTAGTTTCGCTCCTGGGACTAGTGATAAACAAGTCGGCGGTTCGCTTAAACCTGGGGAAGGAAAGGCTTATGTGGCTGAACTCACCCAAGAGCAAATGATGAAACTCGATTTACAAGCAGATCCACAAGTTTTGATTTCCGTTTATTCTCCTACAGGCAAAATCAAACTTATGGAAGATTCAAGCGATCGCGCTTGGTCAGGTAAATTACCAGAATCGGGTTTTTATGAGTTTGTCGTGGTTTCGACCGCATCGCAGCCAGTTGATTATCAACTTAAAATTACTGCGGAGCCTACTTCTTGAGAGTCATCTACAGCATCACCGCTCAAATTATAGTTTTAGTAATTTTTATTAAATTATATTAAATAAGTAGTTGAAAAAATAATTTGTAGTAATGAGCGATTGGTATATGTCCTTGGTGATCGCGATTATCAACAGCTAGCAATTTGACTGCAAGGGTAAGATAGCCTGATTGTTCTAATTGAGGGTGGAAAAATCTCCGCCCTCAACATCTGCAAATCTGGCTGGCAGAGCAGTATTTAACCGATTATTTACCAGTTACTTTCTCAACTGCGTCTTTCGCTCCTTCTACTGCTTTCTCAACTATGTTTTCACCAGGATGTGATTCTTTGAATTCCTTTAAATTCTCTTGGTAAACCTTATCAGGATCTTTAGCTGCCTCTACTTGTTCTTCGTAAGCATTTTCTCGCTGACTTGCAGTTTGATTACCAGCTTGGCTCTGTTTGTCCATTTTGTCAAACTGAGTTAGCTTCTGATTGGGAGTTGCAGCATAGCTAGGCTGAGTAATAGATAACCCTGACAGCATTAACAAACCGATCATAGCCAGCAGCAAAATGCTTCGGTGCAATACTTGCTTGAAGCTGGTGAAAATCCGTTGCATATGAATCCCTCCTTGTCGTTTTTATTACAGCTGAGTCAGGCGCTAGGATATGCGATCGCCAACGCCAATGATAAATCCAAGGCTGAAACGCATCCTACGTTTTTCAGCCAAGCAATGCCTTCTACCGTAAGGTACATTGCAGCCAGGAGAAAGGAGTCAGAACGATGAATGCTGAATGCTAAAAAATTCATCATTCAGCATTCATCATTCATCATTTCATTTCCCTAGCCCCTCAATTAGGCATCATCTAGGGCAGCAATACCTGGTAATTCCTTACCTTCCAGTAGTTCCAAGCTAGCGCCGCCGCCAGTGGAGATGTGGCTCATTTGCTCGGCAACACCCACCTTTTCAACAGCAGCCACAGAGTCGCCGCCGCCGATGATAGATGTAACGCCTTGCTTTGTGAGGTCGGAAAGAGTGTGAGCGATCGCTTCGGTTCCAGCGGCAAACTTGTCAAACTCAAACACACCCATTGGGCCATTCCAAATCACCGTTTTGCACTCAGCAAGGGCTTGTTGGAACATCTTCACTGAGTCTGGGCCAATATCCAAACCCATCCCATCTGATGGAATGTTGTCAACACTGACTGTTTGGGCATTGGCATCAGCTGCAAACTTATCTGCCACCACCACGTCTGTAGGTAACAGCAAGTCAACGCCACGCTCTTTCGCCTTGGCTTCCAAAGATTTCGCTAGTTCTAGCTTGTCTTCTTCCACCAAAGACTTACCAACATTCAAACCGCGAGCTTTGTAGAAGGTGAAAATCATCCCGCCACCCAGCAGCAACTTGTCGCATTTATCCAAAAGAGTTTCAATTACGCCAATTTTACTGGAAACTTTAGAGCCACCAATAATCGCTGCTAAAGGACGCTGAGGACTTTCAATTGCACTTTGTAAGTACTGTAATTCCTTCTCAATCAAATACCCAGCTACAGAAGGACTGAGGTAGTGAGTTACTCCCTCAGTGGAAGCATGGGCGCGATGTGCCGTGCCAAAAGCATCGTTAACATACAAATCTGCATTTGCCGCTAGCTTTTTAGCAAATTCTGGATTATTTTTTTCCTCCTCTGGGTAGAAGCGGACATTTTCCAGCAACAGCACTTGACCATTTTGCATCGCTGCCACCTTTTGGGTGACTTCATCGCCAATGCAGTCATCACACTTAATCGCCTCACTGCCTAGTAATTCTGAAAGCCGCTTGGCGACAGGTGTCAGGCGCAGTTTATCATCTACACCCTTGGGACGACCGAAGTGGCTGACGAGGATAACTTTGGCACCCTTCTGCATTAAATCTTGAATTGTGGGAAGGGCAGCCCGGATGCGAGTATCATCTGTGATATTACTTGCATCATCTAGAGGGACATTAAAATCTACCCGCACCAAAGCCCGCTTACCAGCCAAGTCTGACGAAGATAAATTTGCTAGAGTTTTTTTGGACACAGCGACAACCTCCTAATTGCGTTGTTGTTCAAGTTCACCTTATTAGCGCCGTCCACATTCTACCGGAGTGAGGGTATCGGAGTAGCCTGAAATGTTTAAGACTGTTTTGTTTCCAATCGATCGCAGCCGTGAGGCAAGAGAAGCAGCTGAAGTGGTTGTCGAAATTGTCAAAAAGTACGACAGTCGCTTAGTACTGCTGTCAGTAGTAGAAGTTGCCGACTCAGATCAGTTATCGGTGGAGGAGGGTATGGAGTCTCCTGAAGCAGTTGCTCAACTGCTCGAAAATGCCAGATCCCTGTTTACCCAGCAAGGTATTGAGCCTGAAACTATTGAGCAAGAAGGTAAACCCGCGTTTGTCATTTGTGATGTTGCTGACGAAATTGGTGCCAATATAATTATTATGGGCTGCCGAGGAATAGGATTGACTGAAGAAGGAATAGCTGAAAGCGTGACTAATCGCGTGATTAATCTTTCCCCTTGTCCAGTTCTGATTGTCCCGTAAACCGATTTTGGATTTTGGATTTTGGATTTTGGATTGAGTCTAAAATCTAAAATCTAAAATCTAAAATCTAAAATTCTATGACAACTCCCTCGATTCAATGGTATCCAGGTCATATCGCCAAAGCCGAGAAGGCGCTCAAAGAACAGCTAAAGCTTGTGGATGTGGTGCTGGAAGTGCGAGATATGCGGATTCCTTTAGCAACTGACCATCCAAAAGTAACAGAGTGGGTGGGCAGCAAAACACGAGTATTAGTGCTGAACCGAATGGATATGATTCTGCCTTCAGCACGACAACTATGGCTGAAGTGGTTTAAGCAACAGGGAAAGGAGCCTTATTTCACTAATGCCCAAGATGGTAAGGGCGTGGTAGATGTGGTAAGGGTAATGCAGAGAGCTGGCGTAGAGATTAATCAGCGGCGCAAAAGTCGCGGAATGTTACCTCGTCCAGTCCGTGCTGTGGCGATTGGGTTTCCTAATGTCGGTAAATCTGCTTTAATTAATCGGTTGTTGAAGCGGCGAGTGGTGGAAAGTGCGGCTCGTCCTGGCGTAACTCGTCAACTACGCTGGGTGAGAATTTCCGATCAAATAGAGTTATTAGACGCTCCGGGTGTGATTCCAGTAAAGCTGGACAATCAATCAGCCGCAATGAAATTAGCCATTTGTGACGACATTGGGGATGCCTCCTACGATAATCAAAGGGTGGCAGCTACCTTGGTCGATTTGCTCAAAAATTTGGCGGCGAATTCAACCCCTGATGTTTTGCCAGAAAATCCTTTGTTCTGTCGCTACGAACTCGATCCGATTCCAGTTATGGGCGAAGAATATCTACACGCTTTAGCCGAGCTTCGCTATCAAGGAGATGTCGAACGCACGGCAAGGCAGCTATTGACAGATTTTCGTAAAGGTTTGCTCGGCGCGATCGCTTTAGAATTACCCCCTGGCTAAAGCTTGACGAATTTTAGCTTTTGTGCAATATCTGCTATATTGCTTAGCAGATAATATTTTGCTGACTTTGAATCTCAAGCGTAATTAGACAATGTACCTTCTACTGTTGGTTTGGAGTCAAAAGACCCTAGAATTTTGAATCAGGTATAATTATGAGCCAGATTGATAGATTTTTTGGACGTTGCGATCTACTGAAACTACACAGAGCTTAAACGCTTAGAGACTCGCTGCACAATAGAAAGAATTTCGCCAAATCGCAACGCGCTTCGATTGTGATCAAAATAGCATTTTTAAGTGCAAGTTATACCAATTCGCTAGCAACACGAAAGGCTATTTCTTACCCTCTAGCGACACACAGCCGCATCGTTATCTGAGAACTAAACCAACTTTAGCCTATTTTGCTGTGACTAATTTCTCAATTGTTCCAAGTTTGTCACTTTTTTCTTCTATTCTTATTCTATTCTTAATTGGGCGATCGCGTTCGAGCAGGATTAAATTTTGATAGCTGCTGACTAAAAGTTAATTTTAAGCAAATTTTGGTAATCAATTATACTATTTACAAATTGGAACTTCTTGGAGCGAGATCCTCGCTATTCTTAAAAATATTATTGTAATTCATTTAATAAATTTTTGGTTAGTATAAAATTTGTCTGTAAAAATTTAGTCTGACTTAAATAAAAATAACTTCAATATTTAAGCAGGGTGGATTAGCTCAAGCAGAGGCTAGTTTGCCCAAAATGTTTAACGATTTTATCAAA
>DATNQH010000158.1:0-26343 GCA_036704105.1 Leptolyngbyaceae cyanobacterium
CGATCGCCTATCTCAAACCAAAGGGGTGAGGGAAAATGATGAATTATGAATGATGAATTATGAAATTGATTCTTTTTCAGCATTCATAATTTATCATTCAACATTATTCTCGCCAACTATCCAGAGGCAAAAACTCGCGCAAGGCTTCAGCTTCAATTGCTTGGACAACTGGAACTGCTTTAAGCGATTGAGTTGAGCTAGTGGGAGCAAGCAAAGGTAGTAATTGACTTAAAGCCGAGTAGCTGCCGCATAAAAGTAGCCGATCGCCAGCTTGCAAGTGCATACTCCCATCGGGAAAGCGGATAAACTTAGCATCGCGCCGAATTGCTTGCACCTGTATACCGTAGCCGCGCCGGATATCAAGTTCGGCTAAGGTTTGACCAATATAGGGGCTGTCTGGTGATATAATTAGCCACTGACAAGCAGCATTTGCTTCAGGTACATATGCCTCACCCTTAGCCAATTCCTGTAAAGCTGCTAATTCTTCCGCTTCTCCAACTAGCAACAAGCGATCGCCTTTTTGCAAAACTGTCTCGGCGTTGGGGTAGTCAACTTCTTCCCCCGAAGCCCGCCGAATTGCCATCAAACTCACCCCAGTCAGGTAGCGTATATCTGCTTCTTCTAGCGTCATTCCACTTAAAGGCGAATTTGCAGGTAAGGTATACCAACGGCTATTGAGATCTTGAGCTGCAAGTTTTAATTCGCGTGAAACCTGATCGGGAGTCAGTTCTGGGCGCAATTCTAGATAATGGTGAGAGCGAATTTGCTGCATTTCTGTTTGAATTGCAACAGGCGATAAGCCCATACCAGTCAACAAATGGTTTGCAAGTTCCAAACTAGCCTCAAACTCTGGTTGCACTACTTCCCGCGCCCCTAGCTGGTAGAGTAGTTCGATGTCTTTGTCTTTGTTTGCTCGTACTACTACATCTAATTCTGGAGATAACTCCAAAGCGCGTTTAAGACACAGACGACTACTCATCGGATCGGGTAAGGTGATCGCTAAGGTTCGCGCTTGCTCGACTCCGGCTTTTTCCAGTACGTGCAAACTAGCAGCGTTACCATACACATAAGGCACTCCCGCTTCTCGCAGTTGTTGAATGCGGCTTTCCGACTGATCGATCACCACAACTGGATATTGATGTTGCAGCAACATTCGTACCAAATTGCTACCCACTTTGCCATAACCGCAAACAACCACATGATTTTGCCTGGGTGAATCTGCTGCTACTTCCAGTGGTTTATCCTCTTCTTTAAGAATAAACCTTAGCCAAGGCGTATCCAACAACTTGGGTACTAGTTTTAATACGAAAGGTGTCAGTACTAAAGTTACTGCGGTAGTTCCTAAAATTAATAAATATACTTGACGGGAAACTAAACCGAGCGATCGCCCTTCACTTGCTAAGACGAAAGAAAATTCTCCAATTTGGGCTAGTCCCAACCCAACAATCAAAGCTGTTTTCAAAGGATAGCGAAAGACTCTCACTAGTGGCATCACAATCAAAAACTTACCCACCAACACCAACGCCACCAGCCCTAAAATTAATTCCAAGTTCTGCCACAAAAACATTGGATCGATCAACATCCCAATTGCGGCAAAAAACAGCGTAGCAAATATATCTCGCAGCGGCTCTACATAAGTCAGAGTTTGATCGGCATACTCCACCTCTGATATCATTAATCCGGCGACAAATGCCCCCATTTCAATCGAAAGCCCTAGATGCTCTGTCAACAGTGCAATCCCCAGACACAGAGCCACAACCCCCAGTAAAAATAGTTCCTTGCTTTCTGTCCGCGCCAACATTCGCAACATAGGCGGAATCAGCCAAATACCAGCAATCACTGCTCCCGCTGCAAATAAGCCAATTTTTACCAGTGCTGCTAGCACAGCCATACCGATTAATTCTGGCGGTTTGTCGAGGGCTGGTAGTACTGCTAGCATCAATCCCAAAGCTAGGTCTTGGACTACCAAAATTCCCAGCATTACTTGTCCGTGTGGTGTAGCAGTTTCGTTGCGCTCCATCAAACACTTAAGTACAACTGCTGTAGAAGATAAAGATAAAATTGCGCCTAAAAATACACCCTGCGCCGGAGAATCAACCCAACCTACTCCTATGGATACCAGCGCTGTCACTAGGATAGTTAAGGCAATTTGTAATCCACCGCCGCCTAAACTAATTAACTGAACTTTTTTTAGTTCAGCAAAAGAAAACTCTACTCCTAGGGCAAACAATAAAAAAGCAACGCCAAACTGAGCCAGAGTCTCGACTTGAATTAATTCTTTGATCAGTCCTAATCCAGCAGGCCCTACTACCATCCCACCCAACAAATAGCCAAGTAACACGGGCTGACGACATAACGCCGCCAGTAATCCACCCCCCGCAGCTACAGCCAGCACTAAAACTAAGTCAACAATTAACCTAAAATCTTCTTGCACAATTTTTGTAAAGAAAAAAACTATTAAGGTGTATAAATTTCAGCATACAGATATTTCTCTTTATGAGGGGGCATTAACAAGATTTCTAATTTTGTAAAAAAGGCAGTTCAAGCTGGCAAAGAATACAATTTTTGACGCTAATCTAGTTGGGCAGCATCAGTCTTGAATTTAATCGTCATCTTTTGCTTTATGAATAGCCACCTATGTTCGTACCAAGTTCGATTTACTCGTCAAGCTAGCTCTGAGGGAGCTGAGGGAGCTGAGGGAGAAAAGCCTTCAGCCACTCCTACGTCGCCACTCACCACTCCTACGTCGCTACTCTTACGTCGCCACTCACCTTTCACCTCTCACCTCTCACCTCTCACCTTGCTAAAAACCACTGTGGTGCTAGGCATAACTTTGGTAGGAGCGATCGCCTATTCTGCACCATCACAGGCTTTGCAAGTCCGGGTGTCTCCAGCCAAGCCTCATTTGGGAGATACCCTATC
Organism: Leptolyngbyaceae cyanobacterium; assembly: GCA_036704105.1. GTDB lineage: Bacteria > Cyanobacteriota > Cyanobacteriia > Cyanobacteriales > Chroococcidiopsidaceae > Chroococcidiopsis. The sequence goes on from DATNQH010000158.1 coordinate 2,923, forward strand.
AGTTTTGATTACACCAGATAATACCGCTACTAGTAGCATTCCATCGGTGACATTGGATCGGAAAACTTACCCAGCGTTTCAAGTTGCACCCAATCAATTTCGTGCTTTTGTGCCAACAACTCCTTTACAAAAGCCAGGAAAAAGGCTACTACGGGTTAGCAGTGAAGATGGAGAGAGAAACTTAGCTGTGTGGGTGGGAAACCGCAAATTTCCTGTCCAACGCATTTATTTGCGCCCTGGTAAAGCTGGACTGGAAGCGACGGAAAAAGAACTTGATCGAGTGGCAGCTTTTAAACAACTGGTAACACCACAGAAGTTTTGGAACGGCCCGTTTCTCAAACCAAACCGAGGTAGAATCTCCACAATTTACGGCGTGCGTCGGTATTATAATGGTAAGTTTGCTAATGACTATTACCATCGCGGTGTTGACTATGCAGGTGCTGCGGGTTCGCCCGTAGTTGCCCCCGCTGCTGGACGGGTGGCACTGGTGGGACTGGAATCGCAAGGGTTCCGCGTTCACGGTAATACAATCGGCATCGATCACGGTCAAGGTGTAACCAGCGTTTTCCTCCACTTAAGTCGTATATATGTTAAAGAAGGAGATTTTGTTAAAGCTGGGCAAGTAATTGGTGCAGTAGGAACAACAGGTGCATCGACTGGGCCTCACTTGCATTGGGGACTATATGTGCAGGGAGAATCAGTCGATCCAACAGCTTGGAATCGCGGTTTGAATTAAGAATTGAATTTCTTTTTTTGCTAATTTTTTTGCTTTATTAGGGCAAAATCAATCCAGGGTTAGAGTAACTATAGAAGCCAGCGGCATAAATCTAGAAGCATTATGAGCATTCAAGAGATTGTTAAACAAGCCCTTCATGACGGCTATCTCACACCCGCTATGGAAACAGAGGTGGGAAGAATCTGTGATACTGCATCGGAATTGTCAATTGAAGAGTACATGGCGCTTGATAAGTTGATGGGAGCGCTGTTAACTGGTGAAGTGGTGGCAGTACAGCGCAAACAGTTCATCAACGTGATGGAAGAGTTAGTACTGACCGAAGTAATTGCTAGGGTAGCAGAAATTAAGGTGACAAGCGGGCATAGTCTGGATGTGGGCGATATTGCTGCTTATGCCCTCAATCGCCTCCCTCCTTTGTATGCTACGACCGAGGAAGGCGCAACTTATCAGCGTCAACGCGCCAAGGAAGAACTAGAAGCTTTGATTGCACAGCAAATTGATGAAGCGATCGCCCGCAACTTAGACCGCCCTGAGTTCTTCCCAGAACGCCAAGCACTCGGTAAAAGTAGCGGTAAAGAAATGCTCAAGCAAGTTAGCACTTTACTCCAGGCATACGCCCCAGACTTTGAACAGAACAACTCCAAAAATACTAATGTGCGTGACAAATAGCGCGATCGCGTCTTAACTTTCAAGCCTGCCAACGCTTCGATGCTTCTAGGTTCAGGGGCAACAGACTTGCTCTGGAGATTCAGCTACTGAATTTGTCCCTGAGCGTAGTATAACCACCCCAATTTTAGGATTAATTCGGCTGCAATTAACATTTTTTAATCAAAGTCAACCGATAAATATTAAAACATTATTAATATTTTAGTCTATCCTAGGATAGATGTTGCCACACTAGAGTTTCTAAGGATGAGCGCCATTGATTCGCTTCAGGATAAATGTTCGCAGCCTTAAATTGAGCCAAAAAGTGTTTCAGCAATAGTTTAGTGCTTGTGGGGAACAAAAGCGATGCTGGAAAAATTATTGTTAGCCGTTACTATTACACTTGGCCTCAAGTTGTTTTTAGGAGTAAGCTTTTCAACTGCTAATCCTACTACTTCTGACTACCATCTATTAGTAACACCAACGCCCTCGCTCGAATTGTTATTGTTTGATTAAGCGCAATAGTACAGCTTGATAAATTTCTAGGTGTGCCAGAGCGATCGCATCCCAAGTTTTGTTACGGACGAATTGGCGGCCAGCATCACTCAGCCCGGATCGCATTGCTCGATCAGCTAGCAGATCTATGATTGCGGTTGCTAAGCCATCAATATCGCGTGGTGTAACTAATCTGACTATTTGCTCATCAGCCAAGTCGGGATCAGGTGGCTCGTTGTGCGTAGCGACTACAGGTAAACCATGAGCAAGCATTGTCAGCAGGGAACCGCTTTTAATTGTCACCCCGCAGTTGAAGGGTAGTACCCCAAGATCGGCACCAGCTAGAGAACGCGAGGCGGTATCAGCGGGTAAATATCCGCTGATATGGACTATTTTGTCCAAATTCAAATCAGCTACGAGTTTGTGGAGTTTGTTCCAGTACTTCGTCGCCTGTTCGGCGGGCAAAGCTAAACTTTCAACTCCTCCAACCAGCAGTAGACGAGCGTGTGGATGAACAGATAGCACTTGCTTGAATGCCATTAGCAGGTTTTCTATTCCTTTGACTGGATGGAGAAAGCCAAAAAAGACAATGACTGCTACATCGTTTGACCAATTACAAGTTTGACGTAATATCTGACGCGCCACATCCCTGTCGATAGGGGTAACTTCAATGTTGGCGGCGATGGGAATGCGGTAGGTGCGATCGCCGATTTCAGGTAATCTAGTATGAATTACTTTCTCGGCATCGCTGTTAGTTGTAATAATTGCATCACTTTGAGTCAATAAGAAACCATCCTCTCGATCCCACCATCCCTGGCTTTGTCCCCAAGTTTTCAGCCATTCCAATATTCGAGGCGGAATAAAACTCGGTTGCCATTCCCACCAGCCATATTCATGGATAGTAGTGATGATCGGTTTACGCCATCCCAGCATTCTTAAAAGCAGTGGCAGCAAGAAAATCGCACGTTCAAAGCTATAAGTTCCAGCAGCGTGTTGAATGTGTAAGATATCGGTATCTCTCGCCTGTAATGAGCGGATTAAAGGCAGCAGATCCGCAAGTTTCCAACTTTGGACAACAGCGATCGCACTCGGAGCGGAAGTAGCCTCAACAGCATCATGAGTAGTAAGCACAACAGATTCAACGCCCTGTTCACCTAGAGCATTACGTAGGCGATCGGTGTAGTGTGCTACTCCACAATGTTGGGGTTGATATGTGCCTGCGATTATTGTGACATGAGTCATAATTCTACCTAGCCCCCCAACCCCCCTTTATCCCCCCTAAAAGGGGGGAGTTCATATGTTCCCTCCCCTTTTAGGGGAGGGAAAGGGAGAGGTGGGAAGGGGGTGTATAGCCTCTCTAACAGTTCCAAAGCAGCAGCTACCAACTTTTCTGGGGGAATGTCGAGGCACTCTAACTGATAGGGACAGGTAAACGAGTAACAAGGACTACACTCAGTAGGCTGACGTAGCAACTTTGTCGGTGCGTGGCGGGGGTGCCATTGTGATTCATACTCAGTTCCTGCAAACATAATGACACTGGGGGTACGGGTAGCATCAGCTATGTGCATGGTTGAGGTATTGTTGGTCAATACTAGCTTTGCACCTGCAACTAAGGCTGCCAGCTCAGGTAGACTTGTGGCACCGACAAAATTGATTGCGTGAGGTTTCAGTGCTTCTAATAAGGGAAGGCTGCGATCGCGGTCTTTTTCCATCCCAGTTACAACTACTTGCCAACCTGTAATTTCAGCTAGACGACGGGCTGCGGCTGCGAAACGCTCCCAGGCATAGTTACGCGATTGGCAACTCGTCCAAGGATTGAGCAACAGGTAAGGAGCATCAGTGGGTAAGTCATGTTTTAGCAGCAGTGCGTTGGCGCTGTGTTTTGCCGACTGCGGCACTTGAATGCACAGACTGCGATCGCTTACCTCAAACTCAACAGATTCAATCAGCCGTAGATTGCGTTCTACCTGGTGGATCTCGTCTGGTGCGGATCGCACTTCATTAGTCAGAATACCGCCGCCCCATTCCTTTGATTCACCCAAGCGTAGAGGAATGCCAGCTAGATAACACATATAAGCTGCCGCGTGGGGAGTCTGGCTGAAGCTGGTGAAAATGACTGCTGCATCGAAGTGGCGATCGCGCACCTGCGATATTAACTCCCATTCCCTCACTGGATCGAAGTCAAGTTTCCCTATATCCTGCCACACCACGCGCCAAGATATAACGTCATCTATCCAAGGTAGTAAAGATACAGCTTGAGCGCCACCAGGACTAGCCATCAAAGTTACCCGTGCTTCGGGCAGATTTTGTTTAATTGCTCGTAGTGCCGGACTAGTCATGAGTACATCACCGATATTATCCAACCGCATGACTAGAATATTTCGTGCATTAGCCCATTGAGGATTCATCATTGGAGACAGAAGAAAGCAGGGGATCTAAAGAGATTCAATCCAAAATCTAAAATCTAAAATCTAAAATCGACATAGCAGCAGCTAATACATCAGTAGGTGCGATCGCATCCATACAAGTTTGCCAGCGATCAAAGGGGCACACTCCGCTATACCAACACTGCTGTAACGTGAAGTTATGAATCATCCGTTCGGGACATTCTGGGTAGCCTTGTAAATTTACGTGCGGTGGTGGTTGCCCGTAACGCTCGTGCCATGAAGGGCCGAATAAAGTGATTGTGGGCGTACCAACTGCCGCTGCAATCCGCGCCGAGCCGGTGTCAGATGCTACAACTAAATCTGCACTTGCCATCACAGCTGCTAGTTCGCGCAGCGTACCCCTGGACAAGACTTGTGTTGCACCGCCAATTTCACGGGCAATTTGTTCTGCCTGCTGTGGGTCGGAACCAATAGCAACAACGATTGTAGCGTTGTAGCGCTGCTGCAACTCAAGGCCGAGGGTGACAAAGTTTGCATTTGACCAGCGCTTAATTGCCATACCTGCATCTGGGTACAAGATGATGAACGGGTGATGGATGTTACCAATTACTTTTTCAGCATAGTGCTGTTCGGTGGGAGAAAGATGTAGCTGGGGTGCGGCGATCGCATTTGGTAAAATCAACTCTTCAGCTAGCAAGATTTGGATAAACCTGTCTCCCACCCGTTCGTTTGGTGGAGGCGATCGCCAGAGATTATTAATTACTCGTGATGCACTACTATTTTGAATTATCTGCTCAATGCCGTCATAGTTTGTATCAGACACGATCAAATCGAATTTTTCTTGTGCTAACAACTCCTCCACAGCTTTTCGAGCGAGATGAGGATTTGTATCATCTTTTTCGACACAAACAATTTGATGAATCAGTGGATCGCCTTGGAGCAGTTCTCCCCCTGGTGCAAAAGTTAGGACTGTAAGTTTAGCTTCCGGGTAAGAACGACCAAGAGCTTGAATAGATGAGAGCGCTATCAAGACATCACCAATTCCACCCAAAAGCTCTACAAACAGAATTTTATGCATACACACTGATTTTGGAGCCATAGATTTTAGATTTTGGATTGAAGGCTCCCCTTGTCTCCTTGTCCCCTTGTCCCCTTGTCCCATTGCTCCCAACCAATAACCTTATCTGCCGCCACCCGCCGTTCTACAATTGTGGTGGGTAGCTCTTGGTGGTAGACACCCGAAGGAATGATGCCACACCCACCAAAGCAAGCCATTAACCGTTGTTGAACCAGAACATCTTCGCCGCAGTGTTCGATGGGGAGTTCTTGCCAGAAGTTGAAGCCGTCGACATGACGGAGTTTAGCCGTCTCATACATTACACAACCTGGAACCCAAGCAACGCGGTACTTGCGTGATTTTTCTGGAGTTAAACCCAGGCTTTGTTGAAGATGATAGAGATTAGCAGCATTATGCAGCCGCCAGCGTTCCCACTGTGGCGTATCAGGTCTGACTACCTCCGGTTGGACGTTTCCCTCCCAAAACTCGATCGCTTGTTCGTGAGGGCGGATATCTTTGATAAAGCTCAGTCCGATGAAAGCACTACCAACAAAGCCACAGCTTTCCTGCTGAATTGCCTTGAGCATTTGCTCAACTACATATGGCTCAAGGATCAGGTCATCATCAATATAGAGTGCATATGGTGCTGTTACCTGCTCTAAGAGAAACTGCCTTTGCTCAGCTATACCCCGGCGAGGTAAGTGCTTGTGAACTTCTACAGTATGTCCGTGAGCGCGTAGAACGCGGAGTACAGCTTCTACCTCCCCTGTTGATACGGGGTTGCTGTCTTCAGTCTGATCGGAAATGATAACGCGGAAGTCACGAAATGTCTGAGCGATCAAACTAGTGAGAGTCACAGCCAAAGCGGCGGGACGGCAATAGGTAGGAATGAGAATATCAACAGTAGTAGTCATCGCCATACCTCCTTTGCAGAGAGCAAAGCAGAGGATGGGGGGATGGGAAGACTTGGGGAGGGGGAGAAGAATTGATGTAGTTTCTCCTTGTCTCCTTGTCCCCTTCTCCCCTTGTCCTGTTCCTCGCTATAAAGTTCATATACCGCAGCTACAACCTCTTGTGGCGTGACTAACCGCAGGCAATTGTGGTGTCCTTCTGGGCAGATGCTTTTGTAACAGAACTTGCACGGTACGTCATGATATAAAACCCGATGGGGAACACCCCAAGGAGTATGTTGCGGGTTGGTGAGGGCATATAGATCGACTACTGGAGTTCCTACTGCACAGGCAATGTGAACAGGACCAGTGTTATTTGAGATTAGCCCCTGCGCGATCGCAATTATTGCTGCCAGTTCACCTAAATTTAGTTTTCCTACTAGCGAGTAGGAAGTTACACCCATTGCTTTCTGGATGTCTTCTATCAGTTGTTGTTCCGGCTCAGTTCCTGTGAACAGCACCTGAAAGTTAGCATCTACCACCAGCTGACGAGCAACAGAAGCAAAACTTTCCAGCGGGTAGCGGCGTGAGGCTGCTGTAGCACCGGGATGAATCACCAGCCAAGGTTGAGCTAAATCAACGCCAAGGGTTTCTAAAAGTTTGACGACACGGCTGTGAGCTTGCTGAGGAACTTGCAGTGATAAGCGCTCATCTTCAGTTTTACAGCCAATAGAAGCTACCAAATCTAGCTGACGACGGACTTCATGGCGAATACCACCTGATGGTTCTGGTTCCAGCACCCAATCGCTAAGCATTTGATAAGGATTTTCGCGGCAATGTGCCAGCCGTAGGGGGATATCTGCCAGGTAGCACAAAAAGGCGGATGGTAAAGGATTTTGACTAAAAACTGTAAAAATCGCCGCAGCATCAAATTTCAAGTCACGCAGTCGCTCCACCATTTCAAATTCAGGCCGACTGTTTACTCTTGGGGCAGTTGCTTTGAGCCAAGGAGCATCATAAACAATAATATTATCGATTTCTGGGATTAAAGAAGCGATCGCTTCTCCTGCTCTTGATGTCAAAAGCGTAATTTGCCGTCCGGGGGGCGATTCCTTGATTGCCCGGATAGCAGGGGTGGTCATCAATACATCTCCGAGCGAGTCCAATCTGATGCAGAGGATGTTTTGGGCATCGTCCCAGGTTTTGGTTGCAGTCATTTTACCCCCAATTGGCTATTTGTGCGATCGCGCTTTTGTGCAGATATTGACTTTACAGATAAAATGTGCTGCTTGTTCGAGATCGATAGCGATATAATCCGGTATGCGTTGGGGAGAAATCACCCACTCGGTTTCATTTCCATTATCAATTAGCACAGTTTGGCAACCAGCACGATAACCAGCTTCTACATCGTTGAGAATGTCGCCAACGAACCAAGAACTAGAAAGATCGATTTTGCACTCCTGAGCGGCGCGGACGATTAATCCTGGTTCGGGTTTGCGACACAAGCATTCGATGTTATAAGGTGACTTGCCTTGGGGATGGTGGGGACAGTAGTAAAAGCCAGTTAGCGGTACACCGAATTCTGCCAGTAAATGCCGCAATTTTGCTTCCACTGCTTGGAGGGCAAGTTCGGGAAAGTAACCACGAGCTACGCCAGATTGATTCGAGATAATAATTAACTTGTAACCAGCAGATGTGAGAGATCGCAGTCCTATTTCAGCCCCAGCCGTCAACTGAATCAAATTTGGATTCACATTATACGGCACATCCTCAATCAGAGTTCCGTCCTTATCTAAAAATACGGCTCTATTTGTCATTTGTTATCAAGGCCAAGATGTCTCACGCATGGGTAAAACCATCACTTCCGGAATCACTGTCTCCGCTGGCTGCATCAGAACGTAACGAATCGTGTCAGCAACGTGCTTGGGATCTTGGAGGTTGTTGAGATCGATGTCTGGAAACCGCTCTAGTAAAAATGGTGTCCGCATCCCTCCTGCTACAACAGCTGTCACTTTGACGTTATGCGGACGAGCTTCTACATGAAGGGCATGACTAAAGCCCAGGAGTCCCCATTTACTAGCGTGATAGGCTGAAGCATTTGCCCAAGCTCGTTTAGCAGCAGTTGAGGCAATATTGACAATATGACCTTGCCCTTGCTGTTTCATATAGGGAAGCACAAACTTGGATATTACGAAAGGCCCGTTCAAATTGACAGCAATAATTCGCTCCCAGTCTTGCACTGAAAGCTCATCTACAGGTAAAGTCACGTCCACCCCGGCATTGTTGATTAGAATGTCCAACTGACCGTATTGGGAGACAATCTCCCCTATAGCTAACTCTACCTGAGTCGCATTACAAACATCTAGCTGTAACGCCTGGGCTTTACCACCATCTGCTTGAATTTCCATCGCTACTTTTTGGGCAAGTTCTTCGCGGATATCAGCAACAATAGCGATCGCACCTGCTTCACTCAACATTCGGCAAATCGCTTCGCCCAGTCCTCGACCTCCACCTGTAACAATTGCAACTTTTCCTTTTAATTCTTGCATCTTCTGTTCTCCTAAAAATTCTCAAGACAGGGTGTAGGGTAGATGGTAGGTGGCAGGTGGTAGGTGGTAGGTTGTATGTAGGATTCTTCGCTTGTCTCCTTGTTCCCTTGTTCCCTCACCTCTTGCCTCAAGCCTCTTGTCCCTTGCCTTTGTGACATCAACCTTTCTTCTACCAGTTCGCACAGCAGGTGAATGACAAAAATTTGCACTTCCTGAATATGCTGGGGAGCCTTGGATGGGACAATAATGGAAATGTCTGCTAGCCCGCGCAAATCTCCACCATCTCCACCCAAAAGCGCTACAGTACGTAAACCTTGACACCGGGCTGTCTCAAAAGCTTGCAGCAGGTTGCGAGAACGCCCACTGGTACTAATTCCAATCAGGACATCTCCAGCACGACCAAATGCTTCTACCTGTCTGGAAAATACATATTCATAGCCTATATCGTTAGCCCATGCCGTCAGTACTGCTGTATCGGCACCCAATGCCAAAGCTGGTAAACCCTTTCTTGAAGGGTCTTTGAAGCGACCGACAAATTCGGCTGCCAAATGCTGAGCATCAGCAGCACTGCCACCGTTACCACAGATTAGTACTTTGCCGTCAGAAGCAAAGCAATTGTAAACGATTTCAGCTACATCAACGATCGCCTTTTGGCACAGTTGTCTTGAAGCATGGAGCGCTCCTAATAAGTTGTTGAAACCCTGCTCAATAATGGCATCTGGGTGATACAGAACGAGTGAGCGATCGCCATTTTGGCTATGACTTGCTGAAATGGGGGCTAAGACTTGCTGATAAAGTTCGGCGATCGCACTAGTCACTTTTTGCCAAGTAAACAGTTGATTTGCCCTTTGAATTGCGCGCGCGCGCAATTGCTCCAACACTTGCGGATTTTGGTATAAATAGGCAAGATGAGACGCGATCGCCTCTGGATCTCGTGGCGGCACTAAGTAGCCTGTCTCGCCATCTTGCACAGTGAATTTAATTCCCCCCACGTTTGAACCGATTACTGGCGTACCGCAAGCCATTGCTTCCACAGGTGTAATCCCAAATGGTTCGTACCAAGGTGTAGTAATAAACACATCGGCAGCACTGTAGTACCATTTAAGTGCATCTCGTCCGCGTTGCCCCACAAATGTAACTTGACTGCTAACTCCTGACTCTGCTGCGATCACCTGCAGCCGACCGATTTCTGGACAAAGGCTGGGATTGGGCTGCTCCGACTCACCACCAACGATTAACAGCCGAGCGGGGGGAGTAGGGGGAGTAGGGGGAGCAGGGGGAGAAAAACATCGATCCTCTTGCCTCTCACCTCTAACCTCTTGCCTCTCACCTCTGACCTCCTTCACAAAGCTGGCAAAGCCGCGAATCACTGTATCTACACCCTTACGGGGAACCATGCGACCGAGTTGCAGAATTACTCGTTCCTCTGGATGAAGACCTAGTGCTACCCGCGCTAGTGCTTTACCTATGGGCGAAAATTGGTTGGTGTCGAAACCGCCGGGAATAATTGTGATTTTTGCTGGATCGGCTTGATAAAATCGGCACAGGTCTTCTTTTTCTTGCGGACACTCAGCGATAATGCGATCGGCTTCGGCAACAATGCGCTCCTCAATCGCAAACCGCTGTTCTGGAAATTGATCTGCTTCACCCTGATGAAAGCGACGAACGCGACCTAGAGCGTGAAAAGTGATAATGAAGGGAATTCCAAGGATAAGTTTCAGATCGGCTGCGACTAAACCAGACATCCAGAAGTTAGCATGAATCAGGTCATAAGTTTGATTCTTAGCTTTGCAAAATTCCTCGATGTAGGAGGTAAACTCTGGCATCAAAGGCAGCAGATCTTCCTTGCGCACGTATTCAGGCAAACCAGCACTGACGTGAACGATCCTGACACCGTTCATCCACTCAGCTACTTCGGGCAGCAGTTTACTATCCCGGCGTGTAAAAACATCTACTTTGTAACCAAGGTTGGCTAAGTTCTTAGCAATTTCTGCTACATAAACGTTTTGTCCCCCGCCGTCCACACCTCCCAAAATTGCCAATGGTGAAGCGTGTTCGCTGATTAGGGCAATTCGTTTTTTCATGAATTTCCTCCTGCTGGAAAAGAAGTGAGGGGATTTGGGATTTAGGATTTGGGATTTTGAATTTTGGCTGTCTCTTCTGCTCCCTTGCTCTCCTGCTCTCCTGCTTTAATTCCAGTTACTAAGGCAAAAGCTCCATCCCAATCACGAGCGAATCGTTGAATGTTAAATCGCTCCCTAGCGTAGCGACGAGCATTTGCACTCAAGCGATGAGCTTCATCTGGACGATCAAGCAACTCCTGCATCCGCTCGATCAGTCGGTTGACGTTGGTATCTACATAGCCAGTGACACCGTTTTCTACCACTGTAACCATTTCTGTGGTGGCTAGAGCAACGATTGGCATCCCGATCGCCATTGCTTCACATACAGCTAAACCCAAACTAGTGTAGCGAATTGGATTGAAAAAGAAGCGATAGCGTGATTCAAAGACACTAAGGCGATCGTGCTGGATCTCACCACTACCTCTCATTATCTCTGAACCCATGCCAACCAAGTCAAGGGGAATGCGATCGCGCACCTGCGTAAATACATCAGCACCAAGGCGGCGGCCCCTTGAATGCAAACCATTGACAACTACCAGACCTTTTTCCAATTCACCTGTGTAACGAACATCTTCTGGCACAATTACCCCATGCTCAATTACACAAGTAGGGGTACTACCGCTATCCCACATCAGATCGTTAAAAGCTGTAACATGGACGAGCAGTATGTTATGGTCATCTACCACATGGCGCGTATCAGTTGGGTGCGATCGTGGTGGATCGTGTTCCAGGTAGATGCGGGGAAGTTGTCGTTGTGATTCTGAAAGAATCTCGTATTGGTCTTTGAGATAGTTTTGCTGTGACTGAAATAAGATACAGTCAAACTCCAGGTGGCGCACCTCCTCGGCTGATACGTCATGAACGTTATTCGGCCAAGGAAAGCCAGACAAGCGCCCGCCATAGCCAGGGGGTTTGCCTGGTTTGACAGGGAGATAAAACTCATGACGGGATTGCACCAGGTAGTAAAGATAGCTACCGTGAATATGCCATGTCAGGATGCGTAATGGACGCATAATTGTCAGCAGCACAATTCTTGCTATTTCATACTCAATGACTTAGCCCTAAGAATACATTGGACAATTGCCAAAGATTTTGGTGTTTTTGCACCTGAGTCATTGTGCATTTGCTCAATGAGGAAGTCAACGATTAACTTCACACTTCATTCTTCACCCTGTTCTCGCTTCTAGCTTAAAGACAGCGCAAAAGTAAGGCAAGACGAATCTGCATAGCTTCATCAAAACGGCGTGGATCGAGTCCAGTCAACCAGGTAATTTTATCAAGTCTATAGCTCAAGGTGTTGCGATGAATCGAGAGTCGGGAGGCACTTTTCGATGGACAGCAGTTTTCCTTGAAGAAAGTATCCAAGGTAGCGAAAAGATCTTTCTCCCGATCCAATGGACTAAGTAAATGTTTTGCTAGATCGATTTTTGTGCTTTCGTCAGCAATACCAACAAAAGCAGCTATTCCCAATTCATCCAAGCAATGCACCTGATTCGTACCGTGAAAGCGGCGACCAAGCCGCAGTGCTGCACGGGCATCTTGGTAAGATTGTGCTAAGCCTTGAATTCCAGGATGGTAGCGACCGATACCAATACTAATTGTAGCTTTAGTGGCACAGCGCAGGCGTGTCAGTAGCGCTGCTCCAGCCCGCTTCAAAGCTTTTAGATTTGCCCAAGATGGATTTGATTGACTAGGACTGTTTTCACGCTCAGCCCACGCTATTAAGTCTTGAGTACTGCTTGCCTTCAGCACAGCTACTTCGCCATCGCCAATATAGGCGCAGATTGTATCGTTGGGAAGGTGGAAAAATCTGACAACGCTATTGATCGCAGATTGCGCTCGTTGCCATATCCACGTTTCGGCATCAATAGAAACGATCTGTTTCGGCTCTAATATATAATCTGCTGCATCGATCAAAATCACTGCACGGGGTCTTGTGAAGTCCATTCCCAAAAGTTGACCTTGCCGCAGGATGTCTGCTTCTGCCAGTGTAGACCCACAAAGCAGGTCGTGAATGAACTTGTTCTTGAGTTCGTTCTGGGTTGGTAATTGTGCTATAACTGCTGTTTGATTGACAAGCATCTCCACCAGCATCTGTGCTAGACGAGCTGAAATAGTTTCGCCTTGCTCAGATGCAGCAATCACAACTTCCCCAGAGCGTCCGTTGCAGTGAATTGGCACTCGCAGGTCGATTTTGGATTTTGGATTTTGGATTTCGGATTTCGGATTTTGGATTTTGGATTTTAGATTACACTCTTGCAAGTCTGTACCCCTGCACCACTGTGGAAAGTTTTCTTCTTGAGCAAAAGGTGTGCTTTGCGCGATCGCTACTCCTCGTTCATCAACTACCAAAACTTGAGCGCACAAGAGTTCAGCAATCCGCTCGGTGACAAAATTTGCTACTTGCTCAAATTGTCTAGCCACAATTGCCAAGGAAGGCACCTCTCTGTTTCGTCTTTGGTTGATTACTCTTCGTTAATATTGTTTGGGGGAGCTTCCCTTCGGAGTTTTAAATTTTAAGTTCTAAGTTTTAAATTTAAAATTCCATTACGAGAAACTTAAAACTGGAGCTAAGCGACTCGCCACTCCTTCGTCGCTACTTTCTAAATAGTACAGACATTATCCTTTAGCAGCAGATCTTTAGCTTGGGCGATGACAGTTTCTATGTTCACACCTGTAGCAGAGCAAACTATACGATGGCGATCGCGGTTGAGGGGTGCCCAACGCAAAGGATCGGAGTTGGTAAAGATCGCTACGCTCTTGAGTTGCAAAGCAGCCGCTAGATGAGAAACTCCTGTATCGTTACATATTAATAAGTTTGCTTGTTGCAGTAATGCTGCTAAAGCTCCCAAACTGGTACGCCCTGCCATATTGAGGCTGCTCGCTTTCATCAATGATGCTACTGTCTGTGTCAGTGGCACTTCTGATGCTGAGCCAGTTAGGACAATATGTAATCCAAGAGATGCGATCGCATCCGCTACAGCAGCAAATCCCTCTGGTTGCCAACAACGACTCAAAGTACTTGCCCCTGGATGAATACAAACATATTTCTGTCCAGATAGTTCCTTAATTGCATTAATTTCCCGCAGTGCTTGTAAATCCTCTTCATAGATGGGAAACTCTAATTCAGTTCCTTGGGAAGCCACCCCAAGAAACTCTAACAACCGCAGGTAGCGAAGCACTTCTGATTCATCGCTGATGTAGGGCAGAAAGCAGTTTTCATCTGGGCAGTATTGTTCGGGAAGGAAAAAACCTGCATTGCAGCGTGCTCCTAGCATTACAGTTAGTGGGTTTGTAATGACACCGTTGCCGTGCATCTGAATTGCCAAATCAAACTGCTCGTTGTGAGCGTGTTGAATGAATGCAGGGATTTGTGACAGTTGAATTGGCTGTTCCGGTAATCCTGGGTAGCCCGGAAATTCTATTAGTCTGTCTATATATCGGTTAAAACGTTTAATTAATGGTTTGATCGACGCTAAACCAACTAGGACGATTTCTGCCTGTGGGAATGCTACACGCAAGGATCGGAACGCTGGTACAGTACACAGTATGTCCCCAAGCCCATTGAGCGCTCTGAACACGGCGATCCGCTCTGGAGGAGTTGTTAATAACAAGCTTCCCTGTCCCGGTGGTTGACTTTTGAGTAAAGGGGATTGTTCATGTATATGATTCACAGCTTTATTGTCTACAAAATCTTTAGCTACGGCTGATTCCTTCACTACAGATATGTGGTGAGAGTAACTTAAGCTAGGTAAATTTGTCTTGACCGCAACTCAACGAATGAGAACAAAATAAGCTGCTACTTTTCCATCGTACTTCTACCGAAAGGATGAGCTTTAAATGTGATATTTTTTACTTTTAATTAATTGATAATATTACTTACGATAGTTGCATAAAACAAAAATGTTTCTGCACTAGTAAAAATTACGAATTACTAATTACTAATAGCTTGCTGATACATTTTAACCTGATGGTCAATTCCAGTAATTGCAGTACCGACAACAACAGCATAAGCTCCTAAATCTAGAGCGTGACGAGCCATCTGGGGAGAAGAAATCCCACCTTCACAAATGACAGGAACTTCTAGCTTTTTTACCATCTGGCCCAGAAGTTCAAAACCAGGAGGATTGAGATGGTTAGTGCGAGGAGTGTAACCGTAGAGAGTGGTTGCAACTAAATCTGCACCAGCTTTCTCTGCGGCACAAGCTGCCTCAAATGTATCTACATCTGCCATGACTGGCTTGTTTAGTTCTTTGTGGATGCGTGTAATCAGTGAGGTAACTGTTTCTCCTTCTGGGCGGTTTCTTTGGGTAGCGTCGATCGCAATGATATCTGCTCCTGCTTGGGCGATCGCAGCTGCATGATGAAATTGGGGCGTAATGTAAACATCAAAACCTGGTAGCTTTTGCTTCCACAGCCCAATAATAGGGGAATTAACTTTTTCTCGCACTGCACTGATATGAGCCGGAGTATCAATTCGCACTGCTTCTGCTCCTTGCTCTACAGATGCGAGAGCGATCGCGGCTATTACCACCGGATCGTGTAGGGGCGAATCAACCGGAGCTTGACAAGACACAACTAGTTTGCGAGATAAGTTTTGAATTACACTGTGCATAAAGAAATGATGAATGCTGAATGCAGCAATGATAATAACCTAAATTCATCATTCATAATTGCTTGGCAACCATACAGAAAAAATTGAGCCTTCCCCTACAGTAGATTCCACCTCAATTCTGCCTCGATGGAGTTCTACGAGTTGTTTTGTTAATGCTAAACCCAATCCTGTACCCTCATAGCAGCGTTGTAGTGGTGTATCTAGCTGCTGAAATTTCTCAAATAGTAGCGATAAATTCTCCTCGGAAATGCCAATACCTGTATCTTCTACTTGCAAAACAGCATAACCTTTTTCGCTCCAAATTCGTAAAGTTACTTGACCTCCTTCTGGTGTAAATTTGATCGCATTACTCAAGAGATTCCACAGTATTTTTCCGACTCTGCGAGGATCTGCACTCAAATGAAAAGCTGGTTTAATTCTCAAATCGAGTGTTAAAACAACTTCTTGTCGTCTTGCTTTGTCAAAAAAAGAGCGAATGCTAGCTTCTGCAAGTGCAGTGAGAGAAAATTCGCTAATATTTAAGACGGCTTTTCCTGCTTCTATTTGGGATAGCTCTAAAATATCTTCGATCAGTGCTAATAAGTGTTCGCCACTGTCGTGAATTGTTTGCAGATACTGCCGTTGTCGCTGGGAAAGTTCGCCAAAAGGCCAGCGCAACAGTGTTGTTGACATCCCAATTATACTAGTAAGCGGGGTGCGTAACTCATGACTCATAGTGGCGAGAAATTCACTTTTAGCGCGGCTGGCAGCTTGGGCGGCGATCGAGGCATCGTAAAGCGCTTGAGTACGCTCAACCACTCGTTGTTCGAGAGTTTGTTTTTCTTGCTTGAGCGAAGACATTAACTCTGCTTGATGGATAGCGATCGCTAATTGTTCGGCAATCGAGCGCAACAAATTTTTTTCACTTTCAAGCCAAAGACGTGATTCTGTACACTGATGCGCAATTAGTAGCCCCCAAAGTTTTTCCTGAAACACAACCGGGGCTACCATCTTCGCCCGCACTTGAATTACTTTGAGAAAGTTCAACAAGCAAGGCGATAGGAAATAAGCTTTTTCCACATCAGCAATAGCAAGAGTGAAACCTCGGCAATACTTATTCCAACAGTGAGAATTTTTGATAAAGCATTTCTCTTCTTTATAATTCAACACTGAAGGAATAGATTCTGTGGAACGGGCTTCATAAACAACACATCCCGTTAAGGGTGATTCAGCAATAGCGAGTGGGGTATGGGTAGAATTTTGAATTATTTGCTCTTTTGTTTTCTCAAATTGATAAATCACTAATCGATCTAGCTGCAAAAACTCTCGCACCTGCTCAACCACTGTCGCTATAATCACTGGCAGATCTAAGCTTTGGCGGATTTGGGAAGTGAGTTGATTTAGCAGTCGTTCGTGGGCAATTTGCTGATGCAGGGCGTTTTCTATCGGTTGACAAACAGAAACAGAGGGGTAAACCGTTGCTGTGGAGGGTTCGGATGGTGGCACCAGAATAGAAAGTAGCAACAGGGTGAATTTACTTTGGAGCCTAGCATCATTAAGTTGAGGAGTTTGAGAGTATTTTTGAAGCTTTTCGTGAGCTTGAGGATGATGCTGGAGCAACTGGCTTAATTCGCCCAGAAAAAGCGTAATTTCCTCTGGATCAAACGTTAATTTGACATTGAGTAGTGTGCGATCGCAGCTAAGAGACGATTCGATGTTGGGTTTTGGAGCCACTCGCTTAGAGGGATCTTTCCAACTGGAGGAAGTGGCGTGATTTTGCACCCACTGCGTTGCCTCTGCTTCCAAACCAGTGCGTTGCTTAGGCAGCCGTTTGGGTAAGTTTCCCGACTTGTGCGAATTGGCGTAGGGTGGAGGAGTTTGAAGCAACTGGCGTTCCGTTGAAGCACGGAGCGTGATTTTGGATTTTGGATAAAAGATTGGATTTTTTCCCTCAGCTCCCTCATCTCTCCCTGCTTCCTCATCTGCGCTTGCTACTAACAACACGCTAAACTGCTGAGATATAACTAGGGTAAACATTTCCTGCGGTGGCTGCACAGGAATTGAAGACAGCACAGCTTCTGTCAACACAATAGCCTCAGTTCCCACTTCTTGAGCCATCTGCCGCACGAGTTGCTCTAGTTGCTCAAAGATTGGCAAGGGTAAAGTGCGCTCGAAGCTCAAGTCTAGAGAAATAGACATTTTCAAAGGTTGAGAGAAAGAATCAGGATGCTAGGCTAAAAAAGTTTTCCCCCATAGCTTAAACATTAGTCTAAGCCGAAGCGAGAAGAATATGCACCGTATAAATGCAATGCCTGGCGGTTGGAATCCTGGGGCAGATGGCGTAATTTTTTTAACACAAAATCCGGCTCCTGTGGTATTTCTCACTGCTGCCGATACTGACATTCAAACCCTAGCAGCAGCGGTGGCTCAATTACCACAGAACTTTCCCGCCCTGCGAGTTGCCAATCTCCTACACTTGCAGCAACAACTAACAATAGATTCTTATGCCCAAGAAGTTTTAGAAAAAGCGCAGGTAATTATTGTACGCCTGTTGGGGGGGCGTTCCTACTGGTCTTATGGCTTAGAAGTGGTGCAGGAAATAGTGCAACGTAGGAATCAGGAAGGTGTATCACTGATTGTTATCCCAGGAGACGATGCTATAGATCCGAGCGCGATCGCATCATCAACAATTTCGCTTGCTGCTGTTAATCAGCTATGGCGCTACTTTACTGAAGGCGGAGTCGATAATGCTGTCAACGCACTGAAATTTGTTGCCGATGCCTGCCTCAAAACTGCCTATAATCCATCGCCACCGCAACCAGTTCCGCGTGTAGGTTTATATGCTTGGCGAAGCGAAAGCAGGGGACAAGGGGAAGTCGGAAGTCGCCACTCCTTCGTCGCCACTCCTTCGTCGCCACTCACCTCAAAAGTTGGCATTCTCTTCTACCGCGCTCATTATTTAGCTGGAAATACATTACCAATTGATGCACTTTGTCAATCATTGGTTGCAAGAAATTTAGAACCCGTGCCAGTGTTTGTTTCTTCTCTGCGCGATCCTGATGTGCAAGCTGAAATTTTACCTTACTTTCAACCTAAAGATGAGCCAGGAATTCAAGTACTACTTAATACAACGAGTTTTTCCATAGCACGGTTAGATACTGAAGACAGAAGTCAGAAGTCAGGAGTCAGGAGTCAGGAGTCAGGAGCCAGGAGTCAGGAGTCAGAAGTCTCGCCTCTAGCCCCTGCGCCTTTACCTCTAGCCCCTCTTTTTTGGCAGCAATTGGATGTGCCAGTATTGCAAGTCATCCTCAGTGGCGGTTCAGCAGAAGCATGGGAATCTAATTTTCAAGGGCTTGCACCCCGCGATATCGCAATGAATGTAGCTTTGCCAGAGGTAGATGGGCGAATTATTAGCCGTGCTGTTTCCTTTAAGGCAGTACAAACCTGGAATTCTGACTTAGAGACAGATGTGGTGGTTTATCAGGCGGTGAGCGATCGCATTGCTTTTGTAGCTGAATTAGCAAAAGCTTGGGTGCATCTACGTTCTACTCCCCCGCATCAGCGCAAAATTGCCCTAATTTTGGCAAATTACCCCAGCCGCGATGGTCGTCTAGCTAATGGTGTGGGTTTGGATACTCCTGCTAGCTGTGTGGAGATTCTAAAGGCACTACAACAAGCTGGTTATCAGGTGGAAAATATACCTTCAACTGGGGAGGAGTTGATCCAACGCCTTACATCTGGGGTGACTAACGATCCTGAAAGCATGGAGTTAAGATTTGTACGGCAGCAACTAAGTTGGGAAGAGTATCAGCAGTATTTTGCTACTTTGCCTGAATCGGTGCAGCAGGGCGTTACTCAGCGGTGGGGAAATTTTTTTGCAACGAACCGCCGGAGCGAAGCGTTGCCGAAGGCGTTAGACGCGAAGGACGCAAAGAAAGAGCAAGAAAGGGATTCTTCTTTTCTCCCCTCTTTTCCCATTGCAGGAATTCAACTAGGTAATGTATTTGTGGGGATTCAACCACCACGAGGTTACGATCTCGATCCGGCTTTGAATTATCATGCTCCAGATTTAGAACCAACTCACGCTTATTTGGCTTTTTATTATTGGATTAGGGAACGTTTCGGTGCTGATGCAGTGATTCATGTGGGTAAGCATGGCAATCTGGAGTGGTTGCCGGGTAAAAGTTTGGCGCTATCTCGTAGTTGTTATCCAGAGGTGGCTTTTGGTGCTTTGCCTCATTTATATCCATTCATTGTTAACGATCCTGGAGAAGGATCGCAGGCTAAGCGCCGCGCTCAAGCTGTGATTATAGATCATCTCACTCCACCCATGACTAGGGCGGAAATATACGGTTCGCTGCAACAATTGGAAAGACTGATTGATGAATTTTACGAGGCACAGAGTTTAGATCCTTCGAGATTGCCAGTTATTAGCGATCGCATTACTCAACTCATTATTCAAGAAAATTTACATTGCGATCTAGGATTGAATAATGAGGAGGTTGGAAGTAAAAAGGCAACCACTAATTATCAACTACCAATTGACAAGCTAGATGGTTATTTGTGTGAATTAAAAGAAGCACAAATCCGTGATGGTTTACATATTTTTGGGCAGTGTCCGCAAAATAGTCAATTGCGAGATTTGATTGTAGCGATCGCACGTCAACCGAGTTCCCACCGTCTGGGCTTAACTCGTGCGATCGCATCTGTTTGGGGATTAGATTTCGATCCTCTAACTACAGATTTTGGCACCCAACTATCAGCTCTTAGCCATCAGCTTTTAGTCGAAAAAACACAAAAATCTTGTCGCACTGTTGGCGATGCTGTCGAAGTATTAGAACAACACGCCGCCGAATTAGTGGAAGATTTGATACAAAAGTCAGAAATCAGAACAAGACAAGGGGGCAAACCAGATAACTCACTACTCACTACTCACCTCTGTACAGACGCGATATATCGCGTCTGTACCACTCCTTCGTCGCCACTCCTTCGTTGCCACTCACTACTCACTTCTGAACTAGACTGGATAAGCGATCGCCTCCTACCTTCTCTCCAACAAACTCACCAAGAAATCGCTAATTTGTTACGTGGACTCGATGGGCGATATGTCCCTAGTGGCCCTGCGGGTGCGCCAACACGCGGACGACCGGAGGTATTACCCACAGGTCGTAATTTTTACTCGGTTGATATCCGTGCTATTCCAACAGAAACTGCTTGGGATGTGGGGCGTAAAGCTGCTGAGGCTTTGATTGAACGCTATACCCAAGAAAATGGAGAATATCCCCTCACTCTAGGCTTATCTGTTTGGGGAACTTCTACGATGCGGACGGGTGGTGATGATATTGCTGAAGCACTGGCTTTATTGGGGGTTCAACCAGTGTGGGATGGTGTATCTCGGCGGGTGGTAGATTTTGAAATTTTGCCACTATCAATATTGGGACGACCGCGTGTGGATGTAACATTAAGAATCTCTGGCTTTTTCCGCGATGCGTTTCCTAATTTGATCGATTTGTTCGATCGCGCCGTAGCAGCAGTAGCGGCGTTGGATGAACCGCCAGATTCAAACCCTCTAGCAGTCTCTGTAAAACAAGAAACTGAGTTTTGGCAATCTGCTGGTTTGACACCACAACAAGCAGAAGTGCGATCGCATTATCGCATTTTCGGTTCTAAACCTGGTGCTTATGGTGCTGGTCTTCAAGGTTTAATCGAAGCACAAAATTGGACTGATGACCGCGATTTAGCCCGTGCGTATATTAACTGGAGTTCTTATGCTTACTCCAGTTCATCTGAAGGACGTGCCGCGCCAGAAGCGTTTGAACAGCGGCTGCAACAAATGCAAATTGTGTTGCACAATCAAGATAACCGCGAACATGACTTACTAGATTCGGATGACTATTACCAGTTTCAAGGTGGTTTAACCGCAGCAGTGCGTTCTGTGCAAGGAAAGAATCCCCAAACTTATTTTGGCGATAATTCTATTCCGGCAAACCCGCGCATTCGTCACCTCAAAGAAGAAATAGCAAGGGTATACCGTTCTCGCGTCGTTAATCCAAAGTGGATTGCTGGGGTGATGCGTCACGGTTATAAAGGTGCTTTTGAAATGGCGGCGACGGTAGATTATTTATTCGCCTACGATGCCACAGCTAAATGTGTGGAAGATTATATGTATCAAGGAGTGGCTGAGGCTTACCTGTTCGACTCAGCCGTGCAGGAGTTTATTCAACAAAAGAATCCTTGGGCGTTGCGCGATATGGCAGAACGGTTACTAGAAGCACAGCAGCGGGGTTTGTGGCAAAATGTTGAGTCGGAGATGGTAGATAAATTAAGAGCGATCGTTCATGATGCTGAAGCAAGCGTTGAGGGGCTTGGGGGTTCTGCCTTCGGGTAACGAGGGATGTTAGATTTTTTACAGACGCGAAATTTCGCGTCTGTAACTGGTTTCTATGCAGATATTGCAACATTTGTCAAGACATTCAGAGGGCGAAGATCTTTGATTAACTGCATTTGCTGCGCGTTACGTACTAGCAGCGTGCCTGCAAATCCCAGCGAGTTGACAGCGATCGCCTCGAAACTCTCCTGCGATCGCGGTACGATCAGCATCCATTGGGGCGTAGCCAACAGATTGTAAGCACCAACTTGTCCATTTTCACCCAGCAAACCTAAAGTCTGTAGTAAGTTGTAATAGCACTCGAAAGTCACCTGGGCGGCTTTTAACGGCGATGCCACTTGGGGATTTAGCCGCGCGATCGCGTTTTTGAAAGGTAACTCTGGTATTGTTCCTACCGAGTCCTCAAATTTGGCGGATGCAAGCAAAGGCTCAATCGGTATTTGCGCTCCCTTGGGTGCAAGTGGTAAAGGCGCAACTTGCAAATGCTTGTGTCGCTGGCTTGCACCAGCATTCTTGCCAGCATTGTAGAATGCCAAACCCTCAAATTCATTTAAAACTGCCCACATTGCGGCAAAATCTGGCAGTGTGAGTAAAGATTCTTGTGACTCAAAGGCGCGGGTAACGATCAGTAAGTGATAGTCTACAACGTTGAATTTATTCAAAATACAGACATGGGTATCGGAAATGTCTGCAACAAATAGATCTTCTTCGTAGGGAAGGAAGGGGTTAAAATCTTTTCCTGTGGCAGTATCTCGATCCTGTTTCTTCTTAGCTTGGTACTTGCGATCGAGGTTGGACAAGATCCGCACGAGGAATTTAACCCCATTTTGCTCTACAAACTCATAATCCGTCGGTATTGTCAGCAATGCGCCGCATTGAAGCGCGTGGCTAGTTCGATCTACTACCTTTTGCCATAATGTGCCAGGTTTTAGCAGTATTCCGCTTGTAAATGATTCTCCTTCGGGCATGGTTAAAGATGTATTTTATCAACTGATTAACATACATAATGCTACTGCTTCAAGCCATTTTTCCTTTATTCGTGCAATAAGCCTACTCCTGAGTTCAGACTTTTAATCTCATGTAAGCAAAAGAGAAATCTTGGGAATACTAAATTCTAAGACTGGCTCTTTTGCAATAAATTTTCCAGATCTGTCATCACCTACCAGCAGGAACACGACAGTGAAAGCTCAACTGCCTAGTAATGAAACAGCTAGACTCAATGTCTTACATCGATATAATATTCTGGACACATTGCCGGAAAAAGATTTTGACGATCTGACGCAGTTGGCGGCACATATTTGTCAAACTCCTACAGCAATGATCGGTTTTGTAGATAGCAATCGCCAATGGTTCAAGTCAAAGGTAGGTTTTGTCGCAAAGGAAACTTCCCGCGATGATGCCTTTTGCGCTCATACAATTTTACAAACTAGCCCATTGATAATACCCGATGCTTGCCAGGATGAGCGCTTTGTTGACAATCCCCTGGTTACTTGCACACCCAAAATTCGGTTTTATGCTGGTATACCTCTGTTTACATCAGATAATTTTGCTCTAGGC